>SLLJ01000424.1 GCA_007134165.1 Nitriliruptoraceae bacterium
ACCCGACGCTGGCACCATCCACGCTCCGGACTGACCACCCGCACCATCCCCGCCACCTGGCAGCCACCCGCCACCGGACCACCCGACACCACCGGACCACCCGGTACCACCGGCCCGCCCGCCACCGGACCTCCCTGAGTCCATCGTCCGGGAGCGTCCCTGCGCCGGTGACCGGCCCGACGGCTCGACCGGCCCGCCGTGCTCCCCCCGGCGGACTGCCCCCGCCACAGTCCACCGTTTTCGGCCCACCCTGCTGGAAGCATCCGCAGCAGGGTGGGCCAGCCGTGTCCGAGAGTCTGGCGCACGACATCGAATCCGACGCCCCAAGGCCGACGAACACCACGTGGTGTCCTTCAGCCGTCCTCGGTGCTCCCGAGGGTCGGGGGGCACGCCGCCCGGGCGGACCGGTGATGCGGCTCACCGGGAGCGTGACCCCGTCGACGAGCGTCTGGCCGAGTTAGCCGTCGCGCGAGCATCCGGGACTCGGCTACGTCCACCTTGGACAAGCCCGTGCCCCGTGGAGGGGCCGCCATCCCCGCAGCGATCCGCCCGGGGCCCCGAGGGTCGTTGAGGGTGCTCCCCGGGCAGCGCACCGACACCGGCCACGCGGCAAGACCTCGCCAGCAAGGCGAGGACTACATCACCGTCGGCACCGACCGACGCTCCCGGGGTGCGGCTGCTCAGTCCTGCTCGGTGGGTGGCCGGGTCGCCATGACTGCGCGGGCCACGCGGGAGGCTGGGGGGCGTGCGAGCCGGTCGGCCATCCAGACGGTGGTGGCCAGCAGGTCGTCGAGGTCGACGCCGGTCTGTACCCCCGAGCCGTCCAGGGCATAGACCAGATCCTCGGTGGCGAGGTTGCCGGTGGCCCCCGGTGCGTAGGGGCACCCCCCAAGTCCACCGGCGGAGGTGTCCGCGACCCCCACGCCGGCCTCGAAGGCGGCAAGGGTGTTGGCCAACCCTTGGCCGTAGGTGTCGTGCATGTGCACCGCGAGGCGGTCGATGAGTACCGAGGGGGCCAGCGCCTCGAGCAGATGCTGGACCTGGCCCACCGTGCCCACGCCGATGGTGTCGCCGAGCGAGACCTCGTGGCAGCCGAGCTCGAAAAGCTCCACCGTGACCCGGCGTACATCATCGACGGGGACCTCACCCTGGAACGGGCAGCCGCACACCATCGACACGTAGCCGCGCACCCGCAGGCCCGCCTGGACCGCCCGGGCGACCACCGGCCGGAACATCTCGATGGACTCGGCGATGCTGCGGTTGAGGTTGCGCTGGGAGAACGCCTCCGAGGCGGCACCGAACACCGCGATCTCGTGTACGCCGGCGGCCAGGGCACGATCGAGCCCGGTCTCGTTGGGCACCAGCACCGGGTAGCGCACCCCCTCGACGGGCTGCATGGTCGCCAGCACCTCGGCGGCGTCGGCGAGCTGGGGTACCCAGCGGGGGTGCACGAACGAGGTCGTCTCGATCACCGGCAGCCCGGTGCGCGACAGCCGGTCGATGAACCCGACCTTGACGTCGGTGGGCACCGTACCGGGCTCGTTCTGCAGGCCGTCGCGGGGTCCGACCTCGACGATGGTCACACGATCGGGCAGGTCCATGACGTTCAGTCTCCGGTCGGGTCGGGCTCGAAGGCGACCAGGGGGGTGCCGGCCTCCACCGGGTCACCGGCGCGGACATGAACCGCGGTGACGATGCCCGACACGGGGGCGGTCACGGGGTGCTCCATCTTCATCGCCTCGACGACTACCAGGGCGGTGCCGGCCTCGACGTGCTCGCCGGCATCGACGGTCACGGCCAGCACCGCACCTGGCATCGGCGAGCCGAACGCGCTGCCGCCGGCCAGCGCGGCGGCGGTCAGGTGCCGGGTCGCGGGCACCACCCTCAATCGCCGGGTTCGCCCCGCTGCCCGGACCCACACCGTGGTTCCGGTCGCGCCGGTGGCGGTGCGATCCGGGTGCTCGCGCACGACGCTGGCGCGCACCGGAAGCTCGACGCCGTCGATGTCGAGGCGCAGCCGACCGTCCGCGCCGAGTGGGATCAGCGTGCGCACCCGGTGGTCCTGCCCGTCGAGCCGCACGTAGCGCTGATCGCCGCGGGCGGTGATCGCCAGGGTGACCTCCCGATCGTCGTCGTCGAGGGTGAGCTGCCAGCCGCCGGTCCGGCCCGGCCGGAACGGACCAAGGGTGTCCCACGGGGCGTGGGGGTCCCCGGCCACGGGGTGCGCAGCGTCGCCGTCGAGCAGCGCCACGGCTGCGGCCAGCCACACCTCGTCGGGGCTCGGCGCCGGGGCGAAGTCCGGCAGGTGGTCGTCGAGGAACCCGGTCGTCAGCTCGCCGGCCACGAACTGCGGGTGGTCCACGATCGCGGCCAGCAGGTCGAGGTTGGTGATCACGCCGTGCACGGTCGCGTGGCGCAGCAGCCAACTCATCCGGGTGCAGGCACTGGTGCGGTCGGGGGCGTGGACCACGAGCTTGCCGAGCATGGGGTCGTAGAAGCGGCTGACCTGTGAGCCGTCGGTCACCCCCAGGTCCGCGCGCACGTCGTGGGCGTCGGGCACGTGCACGCGCACCACCGTGCCGGTCTGCGGCAGCTGCTCGACGGGGTCCTCGGCGTACAACCGGACCTCGAGCGCGTGGCCCTCGGCTCGGACCTGTTCCTGGGTCAGTGCCAGCGGCTCGCCGGCCGCTACGCGCAGCTGCCACTCGACGAGGTCGAGGCCGGTGATCAGCTCGGTGACGGGGTGCTCGACCTGCAGCCGGGTGTTCATCTCCAGGAAGTAGAACGACGGCTGTTCGGCCTCGATCGTGGTGCCGTCGAGCAGGAACTCGACCGTGCCGGCGCCTTCGTAGTCCACCGCCTGCGCGGCGGCGACGGCGGCCGCGCCCATGCGGGCGCGCAGCCGGGTGTCGACGGCTGGCGATGGCGTCTCCTCGACGACCTTCTGGTGGCGGCGCTGCACCGAACACTCGCGTTCGTTGAGGTGGATGACCGCGCCGTGCCGGTCGCCGAAGACCTGCACCTCGACGTGCCGAGGGGCCTGAACGATGCGCTCGAGGATGACCCGGTCGTCGCCGAAGGCGGCGGCGGCCTCCCGGCGGGCGGCCGCCAGCGCGTCGGGCAGGGCGGCCAGGTCGTGGACCGCACGCATGCCCTTGCCTCCACCCCCGGCCACCGCCTTGACCAGCAGCGGGACCCCGAGCTCATGGGCGGCGGCGGTGAGCCCGGCCTCGTCAAGTTCGGCGGCGTGGGTGCCGGGTACGACCGGTACCCCGGCAGCTTCGAGCTGGCGCTTGGCCGCGGCCTTGTCGCCCATCAGGCGGATCACCTCGGGGGAGGGGCCGACGAACACCAGTCCGGCGGCCCGGACCGCCTCGGCGAATCGGGCGTTCTCGGCCAGGAAGCCGTAGCCCGGGTGCACCGCGTCGGCCCCGGTGGCCAGCGCGGCCGCGACGAGCCGATCGACGTCGAGGTAGCTCTCGGTGGCCGGGGCCGGCCCCAGCCGCACCGCGGCGTCGGCCTCGCGGACGTGGGGTTCGCCGGCGTCGGCGTCGGAGTACACCGCGACGGTGGCGATGCCCAGGCGGCGGCAGGTGCGCGCGATGCGGCGCGCGATCTCTCCCCGGTTGGCGATCAGAACCCGTTCGAGCACCGTGCTGCTCCCTGGTGAGGCGGTCGCGAGGCTCGCAACCGCAGTTCTCGCCGCCGGTTACCGGCGGCGCTGGGTGAAGAAGGCCTGCATTCGGATCTGCGCCTCGTCGCTGACCCGGGCTCGCGCGATCGCCTCGAGCCGTGCCACCTCGGTGTCGTCGGGGTCGGGGTGACGGGTGACCTCGGCGAGCAGGGCCTTGGTGGCGCGTTGGGCACCGGGACCGCCAGCCACCAGCGTGTCGAGCAGTCCACCTACGACCTCGTCGAGCGCGTCGGGCGCACAGACCTCGTGGATGAGGCCCAGGCGCTGGGCCCTCGGCGCGTCGAACACCTCGCCGGTCAGCAGGTAGCGCCGGGCGGCGGACAGGCCGATGCGCGGAACGACGTAGGCCGAGATCATCGCCGGGACCAGGCCGAGCCCGACCTCGGTGAAGCCGAAGCGGGCCCCCTCGACGGCCACCGCCACGTCCGCGCAGGCGATCAGGCCGCTCGCGCCGGCGATAGCGTGCCCGTTGACCCGGGCCACCACCGGAGCCGGGAAGCCCTCGACCGCGCGCAGCATGCGCTCGAAGCCGCGGGAGTCGGCGACGTTCTGCTCGAAGGTGTAGGCCACCATCGCCTGCATCCAGGTCAGATCCGCGCCGGCGGAGAACACGCTCCCCGCGCCGGTGAGAACCAGCGCGCGGACCCCCTCGTCGCGGGCCAGGTCGGTGGCGGCGTCGGCGATCGCGCCCATCAGGTCGGCATCGAGCGCGTTGCGGACCTCGGGCCGGTTCAGGGTCAGGGTCACCACGCCGCGCTCGTCGCGCTCGATACGCAGAGTGTCGGTCACGGCCACCTCCTTGCCCGCCCGGTGGGCGGGGTCACATGCGGAACACGCCCCAGTCCGGACGGGTGATCGGCGCGTTGAGCGCGGCGGACAGCCCCAGCCCCACCACGTCGCGGGTCTCGGCCGGGTCGATGATCCCGTCGTCCCACAGTCGGGCGGTGGAGTAGTAGGGGCTGCCCTGGGTCTCGTACGTGTCGCGGATCGGGGCCTTGAAGGCCTCCTCTTCCTCCGGGGACCACTCGCCGCCCGCCGCCTCGATGCCGTCGCGCTTGACGGTCGCGAGCACGCTGGCGGCCTGCTCGCCGCCCATCACCGAGATCCGGGCGTTTGGCCACAGCCACAGGAACCTCGGGTCGTACGCGCGGCCGCACATCGCATAGTTGCCGGCGCCGAACGAGCCGCCGATCACCACGGTGAGCTTGGGAACCGTCGAGCACGACACTGCGGTGACCATCTTGGCGCCGTCCTTGGCGATGCCTCCGGCCTCGTACTCCCGGCCGACCATGAAGCCCGAGATGTTCTGCAGGAACAGCAGCGGGATGCCGCGCTGGTTGCACAGTTCGATGAAGTGCGCGCCCTTGAGCGCGGACTCGCGGAACAGGATGCCGTTGTTGGCCACGATCCCGACCGGGTAACCGTGCACGCGCGCGAAGCCGGTCACCAGGGTGTCGCCGTACAACGGCTTGAACTCGTGAAGTTGCGAGCCGTCGACGATGCGGGCGATCACCTCGTGCACGTCGTAGGGCTGGCGCACATCCGATGGCAGGATGCCGTACAACTCCTCGGGGTCATGGGCCGGCGGCTGCGGCGGGGCGAGTTCGACCCCGACCTGCTTGACCCGGTTGAGGTGGGCGACGGCGTCGCGGGCGAGCTGCAGCGCGTGGCGGTCGTCGGCAGCGAGGTGGTCGACCACGCCCGAGGTGCGTGCGTGCAGGTCGCCGCCGCCGAGCTCCTCGGCGGTGACGACCTCGCCGGTGGCGGCCTTGACCAGTGGGGGGCCGCCGAGGAAGATCGTTCCCTGCTCCTTGACGATGATGGTCTCGTCGCTCATCGCCGGTACGTAGGCCCCACCGGCGGTGCACGAGCCCATCACCACCGCGATCTGGGGGCAGTTCAGGCCCGAGAGCTGCGCCTGGTTGCGGAAGATGCGGCCGAAGTGCTCACGGTCGGGGAACACCTCGTCCTGGCGGGGGAGGAACGCACCGCCGGAGTCGACCAGGTAGATGCACGGCAGGCGGTTGTCGCGGGCGACCTCCTGGGCGCGCAGGTGCTTCTTGACCGTCAGGGGGTAGTAGGTACCGCCCTTGACGGTGGCGTCGTTGGCGACGATGACGACCTCGGTGCCGCTGACCCGGCCGATACCGGTGATGATGCCCGCCCCCGGGGCCTCGTCGTCGTAGAGCCCGTTGGCGGCCAGCGGCGAGAGCTCGAGCAACGGCGTGCCCGGGTCGAGCAGCGCCTCCACCCGGTCGCGGGGCAGCAGCTTGCCGCGGGCCACGTGCCGTTCTCGGGCCCGGGTGGATCCTCCCCGTGCGGCCGCGCCGAGCCGGTCGCGCAGCTCGTCGACGAGCGCGAGGTTGTGGGCGCGGTTGGCGCGGGAGCGCTCCGCGTCGGGGTCGTAGGTGCTGGTCAGCGGTGGCATCGGTGGACGCACCTTCCCGTCGGGTCAGCCGAGCAGTCGCTGCTTGGCGACGGTGGACACCCGGGCTCCGTCGGCCCGGCCCTCGACACGGCCCATGGCCGCCTTCATCACCGCACCGAGCTGCTTGGGGCCCTCGGCGCCGAGCTCGGCGATGACCTCGTCGACCAGTGCGGTGAGCGCCGCGTCGTCGAGCTGCTCGGGCAGGTAGACCGCGTAGAGGGTGGCCTCGGCTTCCTCGCTGGCCGCCTGATCGGCGCGGCCGGCGTCGCGGAAGGCGGTGGCGGCTTCGCGTCGGCGCTTGACCTCGGTGGCGAGCACCTGCTCGACCGCCGCGTCCTCGAGCCGGCCCTGCGGACCGAGTCCGTCGGCGATCGCCCGGTTCTTCAGGGCGGCCACCGCCATGCGCAGCGCAGAGGTCGCCGCCTTGTCCCGGGACTTCATGGCGGCCTTGAGGTCGGCCTCGACGCGGTCGTGCAGGCTCATGCGGCTCCCTCTCCCACGGTCCCGGGCAGGCTAGACGAGTGCGAGCGCCAGCAACCCACCGAGCAGTGCGTAGACCAGCGTCACCCCGAGCGTGCGGCGCATCACGTCGCCCTCGGCACCGACCAGCCCGACGGTCGCACCACCGGCCACGATGTTGTGTGGTGCGATGGGGTTACCGACCGCGGCGCCGAAGTTCTGCGCGCCGAGCAGCGGCACGGCGGGCAGGCCGAGCTCGGCGGCGGTGGCCGTCTGCAGGTCGGTGAACAGCACGTTGGAGGCGGTCGCCGAGCCGGTCACGAAGGTGCCGAGCACTCCCACCAGCGGAGCCAGCACCGGCCACACCGCCCCGGCAGAGCCGGCGGCGGCCTCGGCCAGTGCGGCGGTCATCTCCGAGCGCACCATCAGCCGAGCGAGCAGCAGCATGGCCAGCAGCGCGATCGTGATCGGCACCAGCTGGCGCAGGGTCTTGGTCACGGCCGTGCGCACCGCGGCGACGCCCACCCGCTGGATCACCGCTCCGACGAGGAAGGACGCGACCAGTAGCGTGCCGGGGTGGGTCAGCGGCTCGAAGCTGCCGGTGAACCCGCCATTCAGCTCCCACTCCCACACCACCCGGCCGAGCGGATCGGCGATCGCGGGCACGGTGCGGGTCACGAGCACCAGCGCGATCAGCACCAGGTAGGGGGCGGCGGCCAGCACCAGCCCGGCCGCCGTGGGTTCCTCCTCGAGGTCGATGCCCGCGCCGGCGTCGGTGCCGAGGGGGACCGCCTGGCCGGCCCGGCGGCGGTTGGCCAGGACCAGTGCCCCGACGAACACGGCCCCGCCGATCAGTGCGCCGCCGAGGGTCGGCAGCTCTGGACCGACGAACTGCGCGATGAGCAGCATCGGACCGAGGAACGCGGCTCCGGCCAGCGCGGCCCAGCCCCAGATCGCGCCGGTGGGCCGGGTCCCGGTGCTACGGGAGGCCAGCACGACCATCACCGCCAGCGGGAACCAGCCGAAGGCGGCGTGGTAGACGGCGCTGGCCGGGGCGAGTTCGGCGGGGTCGATGCCCGAGGCGGCCGCCATCGGCACGATCGGGGTGCCGATCGCGCCGAAGGACACGCCCACCGAGTGGCCGATCATCGCGATGACCACCGCCTCCAGCGGGCGGTAGCCGACCCCGACGAGGAACGGTGCGGCCAGCGCCACCGAGGAGCCGAACCCGGCACCGCCCTCGATGAACAGCGCGAAGAACCACCCGATCAGCAGGGCCAGCACCCGCGGGTCGCCCGACAGCCGCCCCAGCGCCACCCGCAGGACGTCGGTGGCCCCCGAGCCGACCTGCAGGTGGTAGATGGCCAGGGCCGGCAGGATGATCCACAGGATCGTCACCGAGGTGAAGGTGGCTTCCGCCACCACCCCGGCCAGCCCCCCGGCCAGCCCGACCTCGGGCAGCACCTCGCTGCCGAACCCGAACCCGACGATCGCGATCCCCAGCGCCAGCCCCGCCCCCGCCGCGCCCGCCCGCGACGCCGGCCAACCCACCCCGACCATCAGCACGAGCACGAGCAGGATCGGCAGGGCGGCGAGCAGGGCGGTCATCGTCAGTGGGGCTCCCGGGCGGCCGGTCAGGGCGTCACCCTACGGGTTCGGCGCCGGGTCCTGGGTCCTGGACGGAGAAGCGCCCCCCACTGGGAGGGTGGGGGGCGCTGAGAGGTCGGCCGGAGCGGTGGGAGCGGCTCGCCGACCGTTCCCGGGGCTAGGGATGGGAGTGGGAGGCCCCGGGAGTCGGGCACCGTGACGCGGCGGGCTCGTGCGCGCCGCGTCACGGGCGTTGGTCACGCTTGGGCCGTGCCCTTGCTGTCGGCCGCGGCCTCGGCGCCATCAGTGGTGTGGAGCAGGTCGGCAACCGTGCCCGCCGACTTGCGCACGGACGTGGCGGCCGCCTTGGCCTGCTTGCGGGCGTTCTCGGCCTGCTTGCGTCCCGCCTCGACGGCGACGTCGGCGGTCCGGCGGGCCGAGGTCAGTGCGCCCTTGACGGCGGAGCCGGCCTCTTCGGCCGAGTGCTTGACCGCGTCCGCGGCCTCTTCGGCCGAGTGCTTGACGGCGTCCGCGGCCTCTTCGGCCGAGTGCTTCACGGTGGTCTCGGCGGCCTTGGCCTGGCTGCGAGCGGTCTTGGCCTGATCGCGGCCCGCTTCGACGCTGACGTCCGCCGTCTTGCGCAGGGAGGTCAGTGCGGCCTTGAGTTGGGAGCGGGTGGCGCCGGTCTGGTCCAGCAGTTTGCCGACGCGTTCGTCGGAGCGGACCTCATCGGCGAGTTTGCGGCCCTCCGCGGCACGTGCGTCGAACATGGACTCGAAGCGCTCGAGCCACCGGTCGACGTCCGTGCCCAGCCGGCCGCGCAGGTCGTCGACGCTGCTGCGGACGCGGTCGGGGGCCTGCTCACGCAGTTCGGCGAGCCGGCTAGGAGTCTGCTCGGCGGTCTGGTGCACCTCACCGCGCAGGTCCTCCAGCCGCTTGGGCAGGGTGCGGGCAAGGTCGAAGAGTTCGCCGCCGACCCCGGCGATCGCGTAGCCGGCGTCCTCGAGCACGACCTTGGCGTCGCGCTCACGCAGCCGTGGCTGCGTCGGCGCCTTGGGCGTCGCGGGGCTGCGCCGGGTCGCGCCCTTCTTGGCGGCGGGCTTCTTGGCCGCCGACTTCTTCCGGGTCGCCTTCGCGGCGGTGCTCTTCTTGGCGGCCGTCTTCTTGCGGGTCGCCTTCTTCTTGGGTGCCGGCGCCGGCGCGGCAGCCTCGGCGGGGGCCTCGGCCTGCTCCGCGGCGGGGGTCGCCGGGATGGTTGTGTCGGTGGATGCCATGGGGGCCGCCTTCCTGGGAGTCTCGGGGTCTGGGTCGGGCGCGCGTCCGGACCGGACGGTCGGGTGGAGGGACGGAGCGGGAGCCGGATGAGGCTGCGGGAGCCGTCGGGTCTCCGTCCCCCCCCGGACCGTTCGCCATCGGCGAGCGCCTGCTAGCAACAGTACGCATGAGTGCTAGCTGCTGCAAGCAGTCGGGGTTACCCGAGCGCTGAACGCGCGCCCCGTCGGAACAGCGCGCTATCCGTGCCGCCGCGGCACCGTCAGCGACCGGTGCCGTGCGAGCTGGGAGCCGAGCACCATCTGGACCGGCCCGAGCCGCAGGTCGAAGATCCGTTCGGCGGATGCCGCCAGCTGCCGCCACCAGCGGGGATGGGTGTCCCGAAGCGGCCCCGGCACCAGCACGTCGATGCTCGCCCCGGACGCGGATCCGGTCCCGGCCGTGGCCCGCCGGGAGCTGTGCACCCCGACGATGCGGTAGCCGGCGGCGATCAGCTCCTGCTCGCCGGTGGGCAGTAGGCCCGGGTGGCCGACGGTGATCGTGAGCACCTCGCCCCCCGGGACCGGTGGCAGGATGTCTGGCCAGTGTCGGTCGGTCACGGGCAGGCGGACCAGCACATCGCCATCGGCCGTGGCATCGGCCGGCGGGGCAGCGCTCGGGTCGGGCACCGTGTGACCTCGTCGGGATCGGGATCGGGATCGGGACATCGTCGCATCCGAACGTCCCCGAGTCACGCACCCTCCGTCGGGCGTGGGCCTACCCTGCGCTGGAGATGGCGAGGAGGTCGACGTGCCCGCGGTGGTGCTGCTCGGGGCCGGGAGCCGGGTGGGCCGGGCCATCGCCGCCGCGCTGGTGGCCGACGGTCGCGCATTCGTGGCGGCCGGGTCCGATCCTGCGACGGTCCGGGAGCGCCTGGCATCCGATGGACTGCCGGCCGCGGTGCTCGACGCGGTCCACCGGGCCGAGCCCGCCAGCGGCGCTGAGCTGCTCACCGGGACCGGGGTGGTGGTCCAGGCCGATGCCCGAGCAGGATCCGTGGTCCTGCGGCAGGCCGCTGCCGCCGCCGTGGCCGCCGGTGTCCACCACCTCGACGTCCTGCCCGACCCCGGGCATGCCCCGGCGGTCGAGGCGGAGCTGGCGGCCGCCGCCGCCGACGCCGGGGTCACGGTGCTGCCGGGCGTCGGGCCCGACCTCGTGCCCGGTGACGCGCTCGCAGCGCTGGCCGCCGACGCCGTCGTCGGTCCCCGTGAGGTGCACGTGAGCTTCGCGGTGCCCTCATCCGGTGGGCTCGGCGCCGCCCTGACCCGGGGCGGGCGCACCGCCTGGGCCCGGACCTGGCTCGAGCCAGGACCGGCCTTCGACGCCGGCCGGGTCGTGACCGAGCGCATCGGTGAGGTCCGGCGCCTGGCCTGGTTTCCGCGTCCGGTGGGTCCCGCACACGCCGTCGGGATTCCCGGCGCGCTGGCGTGGTCCGTGCCGCGGAGGGTGCCGGGCGTCAGGACCGTGCGCACCTACCTGGCGATGCCCGGCTGGCGGGCCGAGTTGGTGCAGTTGACCGGCGCCGCGGCCCGCCGCCCCACGGTGCGGGCGTGGCTGCAGCGGCGGCTCGATGGTCGTCCGCCGGCAGACGCCGCCACCCTGGCCGAGGTGCGCTGGGCCGGTGTCGCCGAGGCCCGGGGCCGCGACGACGAGGTGGCGCGCGCATGGGCCAATGGCCACGATCCGGTGGCGGTCGCCGCTGCTGCGGTGGCGGTTCTCGTCGGCGAGTTGGTCGACGGGCGGGCACCGGCCGGGGTGCACCCGCCAACCGGGGTTCTCGACGCGGCCACGCTGCTCGATCGCCTCGCCGGACGCTCCCCGCTGCGCTGGTCGGTGGTTCGGCCGGGCGCAGGACCCCGCTGAGGTCGCGGGCCTGCGCTACGGTCGGGTGAGACCCCTCACGACGAGACTGACATGTCTACGGTGACTGACCTGACCGAGCCCGCCAGGGAACGCCTCGACGATGCCCGCCGACGGGCGGGATCCGCCGGTGAACACCTCAAGGACCGCTCCGGTGAGCTGCGCGAGGAACTCGATCCGGCGCTGCGCCGAGCCGGCATCGGCCTGTGGGAGGCGTTCCAGGTGCTGATCTCGGCGCTGCTGGTGCTGCCCCGCCTGCTGGTTCGCCTGATCGGATTCATCGCCCGCGTCACGGTCGTGGTGACCAACAGCTGCGAGGAGGTGTCGCAGCGCACCCAGCAGGTCGCGGCCCGGATTCCCGAGCCCCGCGGGGTGCGGGCGCGCCGCCGCGTGCGTGCGGGGCTGTGGTTGCTGGCCGCGTTCGGGACGGGGCTGGGCATCGGCTGGTTGCTGGCCCGCTCCCAGCGCGACGACGAGTTGATCTACGACGCGCCGCAGGTGGTGGCGCCCGCGGTTGCGCCCGAGGCCCCACCCCCCGATCTCCAAGCCGACCCCACCGACTGAGCACGATCCGTGTCCGTCGGGCGGGCGCCCGGCCCTCAACGGCTGACCGGGGTCGTCCGCAGGGTGG
>SLLJ01000030.1 GCA_007134165.1 Nitriliruptoraceae bacterium
GCACCGAGTTGACCATCGACGATGCGACCGACGGTCTGACCCGTGGCGAGGTGTTGGCCCTTGCCAACGCGGTACTGGTCGCGGACGAGCGGCGCAACGGCCAGATCTGCCGGGATGTGTCGGACCGCGGCCGGATCCCGGCCGATCTGTAGCAGGCCTACCGCGCCGAGCACGGGTGAGCCGGCCTCGAGAGCCACGGTCATCGCAGACCGACTTCGGCGACGTGGTCGCGATCCTGGATCACCACGGCAACTCGTCGGTGGTATCGGGCGCCGAGGCGGTGAGGAGCCGCAGCGAGTCGCGGGGCCGGACCCTGGGTGCCTCCGGGCTGCCGGGTCCGACCTCCGGCTCGAGCACCGGCGGCCGTGATCGTGGGCCGGCTAGTAGTGGAAGCCGAGCAGACGCAGGTGGTAGAGGAACGGCAGGAAGGCCAGCAGGGACACCGCGATCCCGGAGAGGTACACGCGACCGGCGGTGGAGCCTTCGCCGCTCCGCCACAGCCGGACGACGACGACGGCCAGCGCGGCAGTCAGCACGGCGCTGATCAGGGGGAGCCAGAGCAGCGCCCGGACGACCGGGCTGACCCGCACGAAGCCGCCCATGTCGAGGATGAAGTGTCCGAAGATCCCGAGCAGGAAGGCGATGAGCAGCCCCCCGGCCAAGCCGCTGAGCCGTCGTGCGCGACGCACATCGATCGGGGTGTCGCCGGTGCGGCGACGCAGCCGCCGGGAGATCGCACCGGCAGGCCAGCCGACCGCAGCGATCAGCGCAGCCGCGACGAACACCAGCAGCAGCAAGAGGACGAACCCGGTGGTCTGATGCCAGGCCAGCCGATCCATGGAGAACAGCTGCGGACCGGCCACATGCAGCCCGGTCACCTCACCACCGTCGTCGGTGACGAACACCAGGGTTGAGGTGCCACCCTCCTCGACGAACACCTCCGGTCCGCTCGCCACCCACCGGGTATCGGGGAGCAACCCGACGGGTGCCATTGCGGTGTCCAGCCTCCCGTCGTCGTTGGCCGTGACCTCAAGCCGGATGCCCCCGAGGGTCGACACCACCCGCATGAAGGTGAAGGTGTCATGCCGGTTCCAGCGGTACTGGCCGGTGTAGACGTCAGCATCGAGGTCCGGGGGGTCGGTCGCCGGCGGGGCAGCGACGGGGAACAACTCGTCGAGGGCGTCGTAGATGACCTGGTGCGTCACCTCGACCCCGGCCCCGTGGTTGAACGCGACGAACATCCCGAGGTCAGCTTCGGGCAGCAGATACAGGTGAGCGCTCGCGCCGACCCAGCTACCCCCGTGCTGCACGCCCCGCCGGTCACCGGCGAGATGCTCGAAGAAGCCGTATCCGACGCCCGCAAGCTCAGGGTGCGGGGTGAACTGGGTGCGGTGCATCTGTGCGACCGTGTCCGGCTCCAGGATGCGGGCACCGTCGTACTCGCCACCGCCGAGGTAGGCCAACATGAACGCGGCGATGTCCTCACCCGTGGTCCACAGTCCGCCCGTGGGCAACGAGTTCACGTACATCGGCGGGACCTCGCCAGCACCATCAGCACCGGGCAGGGCCTCGTGCGGCAGCACGTCGTCGGCGTCAGCGACCGGGCGCCCGTAGGTGCTGCGGGACATGCCGAGCGGTTCCAGGATCTGCGCCGTGACGTACTCCTCGAAGGTCTCCCCGGTGACGTTCTCCACCAGGTGGCCCGCCAGCGCCATGCCGTAGTTGTCGTACTGGTGGGCGATCCCCGGGGCGCGTACCCGCGGCGGCAGGAACCGCGCCAGGCTCTCGGCCAGCGGATCGGACTCGCCCGGCCCGGGTGCCGCCGACCCCAGCAGGTAGTACTCGCCGAAACCGGCCGTGTGCGTCAGCAGATGCGCCGCCGTGACGGGTTCGGGGAACGTGTCGGGGATCTCGAGGTCGGCCAGGTAGTCGTTGACGTCGGCGTCGAGGTCGAGCGCGCCCTGCTCCACCTGCTGCATGACCGCGGTGGCGGTCAGAAGCTTGCTGACCGACCCGATGTCGAACCGGGTCCGCTGCGCGCCCACCGGCGTGGTGGCGTCCAGATCGGTATGCCCGTAGCCCTGCGCATGGATGATCGCTCCGTCCGCAACGAGCACGACGAGTCCGCCGGGGATGCTGTGCTGTTCCATCGCTTCAGCGACGCCGACGTCGATGGCGGTAGCGGCCGCCTGCAGGTCCTCGGACTCCACGACACTCGTTGGGGCCGGGGTCAGGGCATGGTCCGAGGCGGTGTCCGCGCCGGCGAACTCCACGCTCGGAGCGAGCGCAGCGCTCGGGAAACCGAACCCGGCGACCACGAGTGACGCGCACACGAGGACCCCGACCGACCCGAACGATCGGCGAGGGGAGTACCTCTCTGCGCTGCGTCGGTGTCCCGGCGGTCCGGACACGCCGTGTCGTTCGGCGAGGTGGTGTACATCGCGCATATCAGAACCTCCAGAGCTCGCCCGTGCCTCGTTGGCCGAGACACCGAGCAGCCAGCAGTGAACTGACGGCCCCCGGTCGCGATCGTCGCCAACGGCCGTGTCCGCCGGTGGCGGCTCTGCTGCCTTGGGCGTGGACGGCGCCAGCGTTTGCGTGACGTGGTCGAGATCGAGGACCGCCGGCCAAGACGCCAACGGCCAGCCGACGACTCGACGCACTGACCGTGTACCAGTCGCCATCCTGACACGGGCCGGACCCAGGCGGCAGGGCGGAATGGCGATCCGCTGCCGGCGAAGGTCCCAGGCGCTGCAGGCACACCACGAGCAGCGTGCTCCCACCCCACGATCCACGGCGGTCTGCAACACCATCCGATGGGTGCGTCCCGGCAACCGATCAGTGGCTCGACCCAGCTGCTCGTCCAGATCGGCAGCAGCAGGTCGACGATGATGTGGTAGACGTCGACATGCACCAACCCGTCGGTCACGATCCGGTACTGGCGCTCCGGGAACGGAAGCGGAGTCGCAGGGCAGGGGGGATTCCTCCGCTTCGTGCGTCGAACCAAAGCCATGACCGGGACCTGCCGGGGCGACGATGGGGGCATGGCGCCTCCCTGTCCGGCACCCGCGGGCGGCGAGTTCTCCA
>SLLJ01000496.1 GCA_007134165.1 Nitriliruptoraceae bacterium
GAGTACCTGCGCCGGTTCCGCCGCTACCTCGACGACCTCGCAACGCGCCGTGCCGCACCCGCCTACACCGTCATGACCGCCGACAAGGACGACCCCCGGTTCGACGAGTTCTACCGGGCGGGCAACGAGGCCAGGCTGCTCACCGCGCTGCTGCTGACCGACATGCCCTCCTACGTCGGGCTCGGATTCGAGATCCGCGACGTGCACCACGAGCCCGCACCCAACGAGCACTACACCAAGACGTTCGTGTTCGAGGAGCGAGGCGACTCCAACGTCTACCCGTCCAAGGCCCGGTTCTCCGACGTCTACGTGTGGGGTACCAACGACCCGCTGTTCGAACGGATCACGGCCGTGCGGCTGTTCGCCGAGGACCTGCTCGCCGAGCTCGGTGACGAGGCGCGTACCCGGTGGCTGATGCCGCCGGACGCGACGACCCTGCGTGGCATCGTCGCCTGGACGCAGCAGGAGGGCTCGCTGCCCGTCGGCGCCCGACCACATCTGATCGTCGTCAACTACGACCTTCAGGCCGGCACCGGCTACGTCGGCATCCCGGCGCTGCCCGCCGACGCGACGCTACGGCCCGTGTTCTCGACGCTGGGTGCGGACGCGCTCGACCCGACCCCGGTCGAGCACAACGGCTACTTCCACCGCATCGAGGACGTCGGCGCCGGCGAAGGGCGGGTCTACGTGATCGAAGCCCGCAGCTGACGGCGGCTCCTTCGTCGGCTCCGTGGGTGTCGACGATGGCCGTCTTCGCCGGTGGGCTGCTCACCGTCGCCGGGTTCTTCGGGTGCCGGACCGGGGAGGTGGGTGCTCGGGCTCGGCGGATTCTCCCGGTCCTTGACACGTTCCCCGCTGCCTCGTAGGGTGCAGCGAAATACAAACGATTGCATGCCGGTGTCAGCGACGCTATCGGAGGCCGTTCGTGACTGCGACCAGTCCAGAGTTCGCCCAGTCCGCCATCGCTGCACCGGGGATCCAAGCGGTGGACTGGGAGCAGCGCGTCGACTACCAACGGCTGCGCGACTACCGCCTGGCTCGATCCCGTGAGGCCCTCGAGGCCAGTGACCTCGGGGCGCTGCTGGTGTTCGAGGGCAGCAACATCCGCTACCTGACGAGCACCCACATCGGGACCTGGGGGTACAACAAGACCGAGCGGTGGGCGCTGCTGACCCGCACGGGCGAACCGTGGATCTGGGACTTCGGGTCGGCGGCGAAGAACCACCGGCTGTACTCCCCGTGGCTCCTGCCCGAGCACTCGCGAGGCGGCAACACCGGCTTGCAGGGCGCGATGGCTCCGGAGGGTGGGCTACCGGTCGCAGCTGCTGCGGAGATCGCTGCGATCCTGCGTGAGGAGGGGGTGGCTGAGCTCCCGGTCGGGGTGGACGTGACCGAGATCCCCTTCCTACGGGCGCTGGAGGCGGAGGAGGTCGAGGTCCGCGACGGCCAGCAGGTCATGCTCAACGCGCGGGAGATCAAGAACGTCGACGAGATCCTCCTGCTCTCGCAAGCGGCCGCGATGGTGGACGGCGTCTACCACGACATCTACGAGGCCCTCAAGCCCGGGGTGCGCGAGTCGGACATCGTCGCCCTGGCCACCAAGCGGCTGTTCGAGATGGGCTCGGAGCAGGTCGAAGCGATCAACTCGATCGCCGGAGAGCGCTGCAGCCCGCACCCGCACGTGTTCTCCGACCGCCTCATCCGGCCCGGAGATCAGGCCTACTTCGACATCATCCATGCCTTCAACGGCTACCGGACCTGCTACTACCGCACGTTCGCGGTCGGGCGGGCCACCCAGGCGCACCGCGACGCCTACACCAAAGCCCGCGAGCTGATCGACGCCGCGATCGAGCTGGTCAAGCCCGGGGTCGGAACCGACGAGATCGCGCGGGTGTGGCCCGACGCCACCGAGTTCGGCTTCTCGTCGGAGATGGAGGCCTTCGGTCTGCAGTTCGGCCACGGCCTCGGGCTCGGCCTGCACGAGCGGCCGGTGATCTCCAAGCTCAACTCCCTGCAGAACCCGGTGGAGATCAAGGAGGGGATGGTCTTCGCCCTGGAGACCTTCTGGCCCGCCGACGACGGTCACTCGGCCGCGCGCATCGAGGAGGAGGTCGTGGTGACTGCCGACGGCGCTGAGCTGCTCACGCTCTTCCCGGCCGAAGAGCTCGTCGTGACCAACGAGTACTGAGCGAGGACCCATGTCGACCACACAGATCACCGAAGCCACCCGCGACCTGTCCTCTGAGGAGCAGACCCGGCTGGGCCTCTACCGCCAGGTCGTCCGTATCCGCGCGTTCGAGGAACGCGCGTACCGGCTGTTCATGGAAGGACTCGTGAAGGGCACCTCCCACCTGTCGCTGGGCATGGAGGCCATCGCCGCAGGGTTCGGCGAGGCCATGCGTGCCGACGACTACACCTTCTGCACCTATCGGGGGCACGCGCACACCCTGGCGCGGGGTACCCCCATGGCGGGGGTGATGGGCGAGTTGCTCGGTCGTGCCAGCGGCGTGTGTGGTGGCAAGGGTGGTTCGATGCACCTCACCAGCGTCGAGCACGGCGCAATGGGCTCGTACGCCATCATCGGCGCGCACCTGCCCATCGCCAACGGCGCCGCGTGGTCCGCGCAGGTCCGCGGCTCGGGACAGGTCGCCGTGTGCTTCTTCGGGGACGGCACCACCAACATCGGCGCGTTCCACGAGGCGCTCAACCTGGCCAAGGTGTGGAACCTGCCGGTCGTGTTCGTCTGCGAGAACAACCTGTACATGGAGTACACGGCGATCGGCGACGTCACCGCCGTCGAGCATCCGGCGGCGGATCGCGCCTCGGCCTACGGGCTCGAGTCGATCATCGTCGACGGCAACGATCCCGACGTGATGTACGAGGTGGCCACCACGGCCATCGAACGGGCCCGGTCGGGTGGCGGACCGTCGCTGATCGAGGCCAAGACCTACCGGCACGGCGGGCACTCACGCGCGGATCCCGGTGAGTACCGGCCGGATGACGAGGTGGCTGAGTGGCTGACGCGGGACCCGGTGCCCAATTACCGGGCTCGGCTGCTCGCCGACGGGTTGGACGAGACGATACTCGAGGACGTCGAGGCACAGGCGCACGCTGACGTCGACGCCGCCACCGAGGCGGCGCGCGCCGCCCCCCCACCGCAGGTGCAGGCGGCCTACAACAACGTCTGGGCGGACGGAGGTTCATCGTGGCGGAACTGATCACCTACCGGGATGCCGTGGCCAGGGGCCTGGCCCAGGAGTTGCGTCGCGACCCCACGGTGCACTTCATCGGCGAGGACGTCGCGGCAGCAGGCGGGGTCTTCAAGGCCACCAAGGGCCTGCTCGAGGAGTTCGGGCCCGAACGGGTGCGTGACACGCCCATCTCCGAGGAGGCGATCCTCGGGGCGGCCATGGGTGCGGCCATGACGGGCTTGAGACCTGTCGCAGAGATCATGTTCTCGGACTTCCTGGCCACCTGCTGGGACCTGGTGGCCGTCGAGATCCCCAAGACGCGCTACATGACCGATGGGCAGGTCAGCTTGCCGCTGGTGATCCGGACCGCCAACGGCGGCGGTCTGCGGTTCGGCGCGCAGCACTCGCAGGCGGTGGAGAACTGGGCGATGTCGATCCCCGGGCTCAAGGTCGTGGCGCCGTCCAATCCGCGCGATGTGATCGGGCTGCTCGCGGCCGCCATCCGCGACCCCGACCCGGTCGTGTTCTTCGAGCAGAAGTCCCTCTACCCCACCAAGGGTGAGGTCCCCGACGGCGAGATCATCGACGAGCTCGGGGTCGCATCGACGGTGCGCCCCGGCCGCGATGTGACCATCGTCGCGCTGGCCTCGATGGTGCCGCGTGCCGTGGCTGCCGCGGAGGAGCTCGACGGTCTGGGCATCTCCGCCGAGGTCATCGACCTGCGCTGCCTGGTCCCCCTGGACACCACCACCGTGATCGAGTCGGTCAAACGGACCAGCCGGCTGGTGACCGTCGAGGAGAACCCCCGGCTGTGCGGGTGGGGGGCGGAGATCGTCTCGATCGTCGGCGAGGAGTGCTTCTGGCACCTCGACGGTCCGCTCACCCGGGTCACGACCCCACACATCCCCCTGCCGAGCTCGGATGCTCTCGAGGACGAGTTCCTGCCCTCGGTCAGCCGCATCGTCGAAGCCGCCCAGAAGGTCCTGCTGTGAGTACTCACGCTCTTCCGCTGCCCGACCTCCCCACCGGTCTGTACATCGGCGGCCAGTGGCGGGACGCGTCCGACGGCGCGCGCATCGAGGTGCTCGATCCGGCCACCGACGAGGTGATCGCCGACGTTGCCAGCGGGTCGCCCGACGACGGGCTCGCGGCGGTGGATGCGGCCTCCGCGGCCGCCTCGTCCTGGGCGGCGACCCCTCCCAGGGAGCGCGGTGAGATCCTGCGACGCTCCTACGAGTTGATGATGGAGCACCGCGACGAGCTCGCGCAGCTGATCGCCCTCGAAGGCGGCAAGAGCCGCCGGGACGCCGAGGGTGAGGTCACCTACGCGGCCGAGTTCTACCGCTGGTTCGCGGAGGAGGCCGTGCGGGGCACCGGTCATGTGCAACACGCTCCGGGCGGGGACAAACGGATCCTCACCGTGCTCCAGCCGGTCGGAGTGTCGATCCTGGTCACCCCGTGGAACTTCCCGGCAGCGATGGCGACCCGCAAGATCGGTCCGGCGTTGGCCGCCGGATGCACCGTCGTGCTCAAGCCGGCATCCGACACCCCGCTCACCGCCTTGGCGATCGCGCACCTGATGGAGCGTGCCGGGACGCCGTCGGGCGTCGTCAACGTCGTCACCTCGCGGCGCTCGGGACCCATCGTCTCGGCCATGCTCGAGCACCCGGCGACCCGCAAGCTCTCCTTCACCGGGTCAACCGAAGTGGGCCGCATCCTGCTCAAGCAGGCGGCCGAGAACGTGCTCAACTGTTCGATGGAGCTCGGCGGCAACGCCCCCTTCATCGTCTTCGCCGATGCCGACCTCGAGGCGGCGGTCGAAGGGGCGATGATCGCCAAGATGCGCAATGCCGGGGAGTCGTGCATCGCGGCCAACCGGTTCCTCGTCGAGGAGGCCGTCGCCGAGGAGTTCTCGAGCCGGCTCGCGGAGCGCATGGCCGCCCTGAAGGTCGGACCAGGTGCGGACCCGGGCAACGAGGTCGGCCCGATGATCAACGCCACGGCGTGCGCGGACATCGCCGCGATGGTCGACGCGTCGGTGCTCGCTGGCGCTACCGTCCTGGTCGGCGGAGGCGCACGGGAGGGTGCCGGCAGCTTCTTCGAGCCCACGGTCCTCGGCTCGGTGCCAGCCGACGACCCGATCCTGTCGCAGGAGATCTTCGGTCCCGTCGCCCCGGTCGTGACCTTCGCCTCCGAGGACGAGGCGGTCGCGATCGCCAACGACACACCCTACGGGCTGGCAGCCTACGTGTACTCCGGCGATCTGGCCCGCGCGCTGCGGGTTGCGGAACGGGTGGATGCCGGCATGGTCGGGGTCAACCGCGGTTTCATCTCCGATCCCGCCGCGCCCTTCGGTGGCGTCAAGCAGAGCGGCCTGGGCCGGGAGGGCGGACACGAAGGTCTGCTGGAGTTCCTCGAAGCGAAGTACATCGCCGTCGACTGGGAGTCGTGATGGCCACGGTGGCGTTCATCGGCCTCGGGCGGATGGGTGCGCCGATGGCGGCGAACCTGGCGGGGGCTGGCCACCAACTGATCCTGTCCAATCGGACCTTCGCCACGGCTGAGGCGCTTGCGAAGCGGCTTGGAGCCTCCGCGGTCGCCACGCCCCGGGAGGCAGCCAGCCGGGCGGACGTCGTCATCACCATGCTCGCCGACGAGCAGGCGCTCGTCGGGGTGTGCGAGGGCGAGACGGGTGTGCTGGCCGGACTGCGCTCCGGTGCCGTGCTCGTCGACATGGGAACCACGGGACCTGAGGGCATCGCTCGGCTCGCCGGCCGGGTCGAGGCCGCCGGTGGCGTGCTGGTGGACGCGCCGGTCTCGGGCAGCACGGCCGCCGCCGAGGCCGGCAGTCTCACGATCCTGGTCGGCGCGCCACCGGCGAGCTTCGACGACCTCGAACCGATCCTTGCCGCCATGGGCGAGCGGGTCTTCCACCTCGGTGCAACCGGTACCGGATCGGTCATGAAGCTCGCGGTCAACAACGTCATCTATGCGCTGGGCAACGCGCTGTCGGAGTCGCTGGTCCTCGCGGAGCGGGCCGGGCTGGACCGCGAGGTCGTCTACGAGGTGTTCGAGCACAGTGCCATCTCGGCGCCGATGGTCGGCTATCGGCGCGGGGCGTTCCTCGACCCGGAAGGCACACCAGCGGCCTTCGCGATGACCTTGGCACGCAAGGATCTGGAGCTGATCACCGGCCTCGCCGTGGCGCTCGGTGTGCCCGTCGAGCAGGCTGAGGCCAACCTGAAGATGTACCGCAGCGCCATCGATGCGGGCCTTGGCGCGCGCGACATGGCGGAGGTCGCCGTGCACCTGCGGGACGCGGCGAGGGGGGACTGAGTCCACCGGATCAGATCGGGTTCACGTCTCGCCGCGCCATCCCAGCGTCGAGTGGCGGGGGACGAGCACGGGCGGCAGCGAGAGGGTGCTCCGCGGCTGCTCCCAGTCCTCCATCAGCACCACGGCGGTGTCCGACGCCATGCGGCCGAGCTCGTAGCCCGGCAGGCGTACGGTGGTGATGGGAGGCTGGGTGAACGCGGTCATCGGCGTGTCGTTGTAGCCGATCATCGCGACGTCCTCGGGGCAGGATCGACCCTGGCCGGCCAGGGCCTGGAGGGCACCGAACGCCATCAGGTCGTTGTGCGCGAAGATCGCGGTCGGGACCACGCCGCGCTGGGCGAGCATCCGCTCCATCAGCCGACGACCCTCCGCGAGCGTCGGGTGTTGCGCGGCGTCCTCGAGTTCGATGACCTCGAGTCCCGCCGTACGAAGACGGTTGCGGAAGCCGGAGGCTCGTTCGTCGAACGAGGAGATGCCCCGGGGTCCACACAGCTGAGCGATGCGCTGGTGTCCGTGCTCCAGCAGGTGCTCGGCGGCCAGTCGGCCACCCCGCTCGTCGTCGTGGGTGATCGCGGGGATGCCGGATCCGGGGAGGTGGCGCACGGCGAGCACGATGGGCATCTGCCGCTGCGCCTTGCGCAGCACCTGCTCGTCGCCGCGACGGGCGCCGGTCACGATCACGGCCTCCACGCGTCGAGCCGCCAGGTTGTTCAGCACCCGGGCCATGCGTCCGTGGTCGTCACGGGTCTCCGCGATCAGCGCCATGAGCCCCCGCCCCTCGAGGTGGTTCTCGATACCGCGGACCACGGGTGCGATGAAGGGGTTGCCGAGGTCTGCGACCACGATGCCCAGCGTGCTGGTGTGCCCACGACGCAGGCCGCTGGCGATGGCGTGCCCCTGGTACCCCAGTTCCTCAGCGGCCGCGCGGACCCTGGCGACCGTCTCAGCGTGGACCATCGACCCCTTCTCGGGATCGAGGGCACGCGACGCGGTCGAGGCATGGACACCTGCCCGGTCCGCGACGTCCTTGAGGGTGACCCTGGCCACGGCACTCCTGAGCGCTCGGAGATGCAAACGATAGCGCTCGCGGTCACCCGAGCGAATCGCTCCGTTTCTCCTGGTTGGCGCCGCCCAGGACGTGTCGCAGGAAGTGCTCGCCACCGAAATGGTCGCAGATTGAGCCTTGACACGAGGCGACGGGCGCCTTAGCGTGCAGCGCAGCGCAATCGATTGCGGACTACGGGTTCGTTGCGATGCGCACGGTGGCTTGGGAGGGTGCCGTGGGTGGATCGATGATCGTTTCGCGCCGCGAGGTCCCGTCGGACATCGTGGCGGCGCACGGCGGTTCCAGCATCGTGCAGTGGAAGCGGCTCGCGACCGGCGGGATGTTGCACAGCGACATCGAGTCGTTCGAGTGGAACCGTGTGCCGGCCGGTGCCGTGATCGGTGAGCACGTCCATACCCACACCGAGGAGATCTACTACATCATCTCCGGCCAGGCGGAGATGCGACTCGGTGGCGAGTCGCGTCCTGTCGGCCCCGGTGACCTGATCGTCACGCCCCTCAATGGTCGCCACGGGATCGCCAACGTCGGCGACACCGACCTCGACTTCCTCGTGATCGAGGTGCACCCGCCGGCCATCACCGACCGGCTGCCGAAGAAGATCCCGGTGGCCGCGGGAGGCGATCGATGAGCAGCTTCAACATCATCAACCTCGCCGGCGGCGAGACGGTCGACCTTGGTCAGCACCTCGACGGCGGATGGGGGCCGGCTCGTCTCATCGACCTTTCGGCCGGTAGCTCGCACGAGTTCGACGCGACCGACGCCGAGATCTGCACCTTCGTGATCGACGGGCAGGGCACCCTCGCCATGGGCGACAACGTGGCTCGGATGGACACCGGGGTGGGCGTGACCCTGATGAAGGGCAGCACGGCGACGGTGCATGCCGAGGCTGCGATGCGGCTGTTCGCCGCCTGGCTCAGGGTCTGAGGAGTCGTCATGGTCGGCAGGCTCGAGGGCAAGCGCGCGCTGGTCACCGGTGGGGCACGTGGCATCGGTGAAGCGATCGTGCGTCGCTTTGCGGCCGAGGGCGCCGTCGTCGTCATCGCCGACATCCGCGACGAGCAGGGTGAGGCGCTGGCGCACGAGCTGGGACCGGCGGTGACCTACCGCCACCTCGACGTCACCGATGACGCCGCGTGGCGATCGCTCGGCGACGAAGCCGCGGGACCGCCCTTGAACGTCGTGGTCAACAACGCGGGCGCGGTGGTCAGCTTCGAGCCGCTCCACGAGGTCGGCCCCGATCTCTTCCGCCGCATCCTCGAACTCAACCTGACCTCGGTGTTCCTTTCGATGCGGTTCTTGATCCCCGCGATGGTGGCAGCGGGTGGGGGATCGGTGATCAACCTGTCCTCGATCTCGGGCGTGGTCGGTCACGATGTCGCCCCCGGCTACCAGTCGGCCAAGGGCGGCGTTCGCGTGCTCACCAAGAACGGGGCGATCACCTACGCCAAGTCCGGAGTCCGGGTGAACTCGATCCACCCGGGGATCATCGCCACCCCGATGGTCGCCGAGCAGCCCGGATGGGCGACCGAGGCGTTCGTGGGCGCCACGCCGATGGGTCGGGCGGGTACCCCCGACGACGTGGCCCATGCGGCGGTCTACCTCGCCAGCGACGAGTCGGCGTTCGTCACCGGCGCGGAGCTGACCATCGACGGAGGGTTCACGGCAGCATGAGCGAGTCACTCGAACTCACCCCCGATGAGCCGGGCACCGTGCGAACCCGCACGCCGATCATCGAGGCCCATGGGATCGTCAAGCGCTTCGGAGGCGTGATCGCGGTCGACGACGTCAGCATCGCCGTCGAGTCCGGTGAGATCCATGGCCTCGTCGGCGAGAACGGGGCGGGCAAGTCCACCCTGATGCGGGTGCTTGCCGGCGTGCTCGCTCCTAACGAGGGAGCGGTCCGAGTCGATGGGGAACCGCTCGACCCGGGCAATACCCGCGCTGCGCTCGAGGCAGGGGTGTCGCTGGTCCACCAGGAGCTCAGCCTGGTGCCGGAGATGACCGTCGCCGAGAACATCCTGCTGGGCTCGACCCCGACCAGATTCGGGTTCGTCGACACCAAGGAGCAGCGCCGCATCGCGGTCGACGCGCTGAAGGAGATCGGGGTCTCGGTCGATCTCGACGAACCGATCGCCCGGCTGTCGGTGGCCATGCGGCAGTTCGTCGAGATCGCTCGAGCCATCGCCCGCGAGCCTCAGGTTCTGATCCTGGACGAGCCGACCGCGACGCTCACCCCAGCGGAGACCGAGTACCTGCTCGACATGCTCAAGCGGCTCGCCGGCCGCGGCCTGGCGATCATCTACATCTCGCACCGCATCCCGGAGATCTTCACGATCTGCGATCGGGTCACCGTGCTGCGCGACGGTCGGCACGTGACCACCGTGGAGATTGGTGAGACCACCCCGGGAGCCGTGGTGCAGCACATGGTCGGCCGCGAACTCGAACTCGAGCTCCAGGAGCACCGGGAGGACCCCAAGATCGGCGAGGTCGTCCTCTCCGCGCGGGGGATCCGGGCACCCGGGGTCAACGCCGTGGATCTCGAGGTTCGCGCGGGCGAGATCGTGGGCCTCGGCGGCCTGGTCGGCGCCGGACGCACCGAGCTCGTGCGAGCCATGATCGGGGCAGACTTCCGCACCGGTGGGGAGGCCACAATCACCCTCGGGGGCACGACCCGGCGGGTGACCAGCTACCGGTCCGCCATCACCGCCGGAGTCGCCTACATCCCTGAGGAGCGGCGCACCGACGGACTGGCGCTGACCATGGCCGTGGTCGACAACATCACGCTGCCCAACCGGACCGCCCTGTCACGCAGGTCGGTGCTCAACCGGCGCCGCGTCAAGGAGTTCGCCCGGTCCCTGGCCGATGCGGTGAACCTGCGTCCTCCCGAGATCCAGCGCGAGGTCGGTCAGTACAGCGGCGGCAACCAGCAGAAGGTCGTCCTGGCCAAGTGGCTGGGCCGCGAGCCCGACGTCATCATCCTCGACGAACCCACCCGCGGGGTGGACGTCGGCGCCAAAGCCGAGATCCACCGCCTGATCTACGAACTGGCGGACAACGGGGCAGCGGTGCTGGTCGTGAGCTCGGACCTACCCGAGCTGCTCGACCTCGCCGACACGATCCATGTGGTCCGCGACGGCCGCGTCGTCGGGACCTTGTCGGGTCGGGATGCCGATGAGACGTCGGTGATGGCGCTGGCGTCCGGACAGGTGGAGGCAGACGGCTCATGACCGAACACACCCACAAGCCCGCGATCCACCTCCCGCCGGTCGCCGAGATCGAGCAGGAGGTCGAGGAGAAGGCGTTCAAGTTTTCGGAGTGGATGGCCCACCAGGGCATCTTCGTCGTCACCGCACTGCTCGTGATCTTCGCGATGCTGTTCGTCGATGGGTTCGCCTCGCTGCCCAACATCACCGACGTCTTCAACCGGGCGGCGCCCATCGGCATCGTCGCCGCAGGCATGACCTTCGTCGTCATCAGCGGCAACTACCTCGACCTCTCCGTCGTCGCACAGGTGGCCACCGCTGGGGTGGTGCTGATCGCCGTGAGCAACGTGTTCGGCCTCCCCGTCGCGATCCTGGTGGCCGTGGCGATCGCGTTGCTGTACGGGTTGGTCAACGGCATCGCCGTCGGCGTCTTCAAGGCGAATGCGGTCATCGTCACCCTTTCGACCACGTTCATCGGTCTGGGCCTGCTTCGGTGGCTCACGGGCGGCAGCATCTACTTCGGCCCCAACGACGGTCTGATCCGTGCCTTCGGTACCGCACGCCTGGGCCCATTGCCGCTGGCGATGGTGCTCTTCGTGGTGGTCACCCTGCTGCTGTCGCTGGTCCTGACGCGCACGACCTTCGGGTTCATGGTCCGCTCCTACGGCTCCAACCGTGAGGCCACCCGACTTGCCGGGGTGAACACCGGCAAGGTGGTGATCGGTGCCTTCACGATGTCCGCGCTCGGTGCGATGCTCGGTGGCTTCGTTCTGGCGGCCTTCTCCAACACGGCCGTGTCGGCGATGTCGACCGGCTACGACTTCCGCTCCCTGGCGGCGATCATCGTGGGCGGTACCAGCGTCTTCGGCGGCCGCGGCAGTGTGCTGCGGACCTTGCTGGGGGTGGTCTTCGTCAGTGTGCTGACCAACATCATGGTGCTGTCGGGATTGGGGTTCGGCGTCCAGCAGATGGCGATCGGACTGCTGATCGTGCTCGCCGTGTCCGTGGACGCTCTGGCGAGGAAGGGGATCGCATCGTGACCGCCACCCGGACCGAAAACCAGACGCTTGGGACCAGCGACGCACCTGCGGGACCGCTCGCGCGGGCGCGCATCATCCTGGCCCGGCGCAC
>SLLJ01000149.1 GCA_007134165.1 Nitriliruptoraceae bacterium
ACGGTCCCGCCCCCACGGTCCCGTCCCCACGGTCCCGTCCCGACGGTCCCGTCCCGACGGTCCCGTGCCAGCACCCTGCACCCGCACCTGCGGAGGGCCGACCCGATGACGCCTGATCAGCGCCGAGTGCTCCGCACCGCGCTGCTCGAGGCCTCCCCGTGGCTCGCCCACCCAGAGCACGGCCCGCAGACGGTGGACGCCGGCAGCTGCGGACGCTGCGAGCAGGATCCCCGCCTGCTGCCGACGTGCGGTCCCGCCGGGCACGAGGCGCTGTGCCGCCGCTGCGCGCTCGAGCTCGGCGACGACGGCTGGTGCGATGGGCACCTCGAGGAGGGCCGGGCCGCCCGCGCCTGGGCCGAGCAGCTTCCACCACGATGGGGGGAGCTGGTCGTGCTGTGGTGGGTGGCGACCGGGGAGGTCCGACCGGGCGCCGCCGCAGGCGTCGCCACCGACGGCCTGCCGACCGCGGTGAGAGCCGCGCTGCCCTCACCGGAATGACGCCGCGCCGCCGGGCTCCCCGAGGCCGCGCAGCCCCAGAGGCCGCTCAGCCCACCCCGCGCGCGGCCAGCCACCCGCGTAGCGTCCCGGCGTCGGTGAACCGGTGCGCGTCGATGCCCACGTCGCGTGCCGCCTCGACGTTCTCGACCCGGTCGTCGACGAACAGCACCTCGTGGGCCTCGGCGCCGACCGCCGCGAGCAGGCGGGTGTAGAAGGCCGGGTCGGGCTTGCGCACGCCGAGGTGGCAGGAGGCGAGCACCCGCTCCATGCGGCCGGCCAGGTGGTCGCGGGCCACCTGCTCGACCCACACCGGGTAGTTGGACGCGGTCACCCGCTCGACGTGGCCGGCCAGGTCGTCGAGCAGCTCGGCCATGCCCGGCAGGAAACGGGTCCCGGCCCGGCGCACCCGGTGGAAAGCGGCCGGGTCCGCCACGATCCCGGCAGCGGCGTAGTGGGCCCAGTAGGCCTCCTCGTCGAGTTCGCCGCGCTCGAAGGCCGGGTAGACCTCGGGGTCGCGGCGTGCGAACAACTCGGACAGCTCCTGGCCGGTTGCGGCCTCGAGCGCCTCACGGAACGGATCTCGCAGCACCGTGTCCATCAGGTCAAGGGCGAGCACGCGCACGGTCAAGATGGTGCACTCCGGTGGCAGCAGGGGGCTAGGTTGACCACGCTACCGCTGCCCCGCCCACCCCGTGCCCCGTACCGCCCCGTCCCCTCAGGAGCCCCCGGTGGATCCACGCACCCGCCTCGCCCAGGACCTCGACGCCCGGCGCGAGCCCCTGCTCGCCCTGTCCCACGCGATCCACGCCGATGCCGAGCTCGGCTTCGAGGAGCACACCTCATCGGCCCGGGTCGCCGAGGCGATGGTCGCGGCCGGCTTCACGGTCACCCACGGTGCCTGCGACCTCGACACCGCGGTGGTCGCCAGCGCCGGATCGGGCCCGCTGCGGGTCGGCATCTGTGCCGAGTACGACGCGCTGCCGGGGATCGGGCATGCCTGCGGGCACAACGTGATCGCGGCCGCGGCGGTCGGGGCGGCCACCGCGCTCGCGCCGCTGGCCGACGACCTCGGCATCGAGGTGCGGCTGCTCGGCACCCCCGCCGAGGAGAGCGGCGGTGGCAAGATCCTCATGCTCGAGCGCGGCGCGTTCGACGGGCTGCACCTGGCGATGATGGTGCACCCCGCTGAGTCCGAGTCGGCCGGCATGCCGTGCCTGGCCGTGCAGCACTTCGACGTGCGCTACGCCGGGCGCTCCGCCCACGCTTCGGCCTACCCGCAGCTGGGCATCAACGCCGCGGACGCGCTGACGGTCGCCCAAGTCGGGATCGGGCTGTTGCGCCAGCACATCCGCGCCACCGACCGGATCCACGGCATCGTCACCGACGGCGGAGACGCGCCCAACATCGTCCCCGAGCGCACCGGCGGACAGTGGTACGCCCGCGCCGCGACGCTGGCGGAGTTGGCCGAGCTGTACCCGCGGGTCCAGGCCTGCTTCGAGGCCGGGGCACTGGCCACGGGCGCGAGCGTGGTCTTCGACGAGACCGGCCCGCCCTACTCCGAGTTCCGCCGCGACGCCGAACTCGAGGCGCACTACCGCACCGAGGCCACCTCCGTCGGGCGCCGGTTCCCCGCGCAGGAGCCCGACGAGGGGGTGGCGGGCTCTACCGACATGGCCAACATCTCGCTGGCGATCCCGTCGATCCACCCGATGATGGACATCGACGCCGGCGGCGCGGTCAACCACCAGCCCGAGTTCACCGCCGCGTGCGTCCGACCCGCCGCTGACCGGGCGGTGCGCGACGGGGCGCTGGCCATGGCGCGTACGGTCGTGGCGGCCCTCGAGAACCCCGCGCTGCGCGAGCGGCTGCTCGCCTCGGCGCACACCTCCGGGTCGTGAGCCGGACCCACGCCGGGGACCGGACCCGCGCCGGGGACCGGGCCCACGCCGGGGACCGGACCCACGCCGGGGACCGGGTCCGCGCCGCCCAGCAGCCCGTGCTCGCCCGACTCGGCGGCCAGGTCGAGGACCCGGCGCTCACGCTGCTCGACCTCGAGGTCGCCGGCGACACCGTCGCGCTGCCCTACGAGATCGAAGGGCTCGCGACCCTGACCGAGACCGTGCGCTTCCCCGGCCACGACCTCGAGACCGCCGCCACCA
Organism: Nitriliruptoraceae bacterium; assembly: GCA_007134165.1. GTDB lineage: Bacteria > Actinomycetota > Nitriliruptoria > Nitriliruptorales > Nitriliruptoraceae > SKJO01. The sequence goes on from SLLJ01000149.1 coordinate 2,658, forward strand.
CCCCGGCGACCGCCGGGGCGCTGCGGCTGCTGCACCTGACCGCCTCGACGTCGTACTACAAGACCGTGCTGCCCCGCCGGGTCGTGACCGGGCCGCTGCCCCCGGCGGCGGTGCGGCTGCTCGAGGCGCTCCTGACCGACGGGCTGGCCGAGTTCGCCGCGCAGCACGACCTCGACCTGACCGGGTGGCCCGAGATCATCGCCGCGCCCACCGCGCCGCAGGCACCGCGGCGCCGCCCGCCGGGCGTGGTGGTGCCGATCGGCGGCGGCAAGGACTCGGCGGTGACCGCGCTGCTGGTGAAGCGCGCCGGGCTCGACGCGGTCGGCTTCGCGGTCAACCCGCGGCCGTCGATGCAGCGCACCGCGGCCGCGACCGGCCTGGAGCTGCTCACCGCCGAGCGGCGCCTGGACCCCCGACTGCTCG
>SLLJ01000463.1 GCA_007134165.1 Nitriliruptoraceae bacterium
CCGTCGGCACGGCCCTGGGTGATCCCGGCAGCACGGATCGCGTTGATGTTGCCCGCGTGGACACTGTTGGGGTCGACATCCGGGAAAGCGTCGACGCCGGGATCCCAGATCGGGGCCAGGTTTCGTGCACGAGCAAGGAACGAAGCCATCTGGGCCCGGGTGACGTCACCAAACGGTTCGTAGGTGGTCGCCGAGGTCCCCCCCGTGACGCCTGCAGCCACAAGCCGAGCGATGTTGCCGGCATGCACCGAAGGGCTGGACACGTCGGTGAATATGGTCGGCCCTGTCCCAGGGTTCGGGTCGCGGTCGCGCGTCCCGGTGGGGCAGGTACCCCAGACCGGATACGCGTCGGGCGACGTCCAGGATCTGGCACCCTGATCGAAGCGCCCAGGTTGCTGTGCGATGCCGCTCACGCACCATCCAGACAGGTCCGAGTTGAACGACGACGCATCGCGGAACATGCCGGACATGTTGGTGACCTCGGAGACATCCCAGCCGCCGATGTCCTGATCGAACGCAGCCGCCCGCTCGAACATGCGGGACATGCTCGTGACCTTGGAGGTGTCCCAGCTGCTGATGTCCCGATTGAACGACCCTGCGCCCTGGAACATGCTGGACAGGTCGGAAATGCCGGAGGTGCAGGTGGTCGCGGCATTCGTCTCGTCGATCTGGACTCTTGTCCGCTTGGTGTACTCCACCGCGCCGACCGTGCCGGTGTCTCCGACGTCGGCGTCGGGGCACATCACGGTCACACCGTTTGATGCCAGGTAGAAGAGGGCGCCCGGGTCCGAATCGGGCCCGAGATCCGGCCTCGGGTCTGGAGTCGGAACGTTCGGGATCTCGATGCCGGCAATGTCCTCGATCCAGGAACGGTAGAAGGCGACCGAGGCGTAGGCGGCCGGAAAGGTCTGGCTACCGCAGGCGCGGTCCTGGCCTCGGTTGGCCACCCCGTACTGCCACATCTGCCCGTCACGCTCGAGCAGCAGCGGACCACCACTATCGCCTGGACAGGGGTGGGCCTTGCCTCTCCCCACACACACATGGCGCTCGAGGTCGAACCGCCTCGGCCCGTAGCCGGCGCGGCACACACGGCCGTCGACAACGGAGACCTCACCGCGCTGGAGGACCGTGGCAAGCTGGTCGGGCCCGGTAAGGCCCCAGCCGGCGACGATCGCGTCCTCACCGACCGGTAGGGGCGTGCCGGTGGCGACCAGCGGTTGTGCGGGCTGATCGGTCGGCTCGGTGAGACGCACCAGGGCCACGTCGCCGCGCACGTCCATGCCGGGGTTCGTCGACATCGACGGATCCCAGTCGGGATGGACGAACACCGCATCGGCACGAACGAGGTCGTCCCAGCTGAGCGCACTGATGTCGCCCAAACCCGTGGCGACATGTACGAGATCCGGATCGGGAGAACGCAGACAGTGCGCCGCGGTGAGTACCCACTGCGGGGCGATCACCGTACCCGTGCATCGGCCACCCCGACGCGAATCCTGCCCGCTCTGGGCATAGACGACCGCCAACGACGGTAGGTCGGCGATGGATGCGTCCTGCCCGCCGAAGACCCGCGGCTGCAATGGCGTCTGGGGGGCGGCGCCCGCAGCTATGGCCGGGAACAGCGCACCGATCAGCGTCAGGCAGACGAGCAGTGCACCGGCTCGCGTGGGCGGGTGCTGTCGAGCGCGCAGATCCCCTGGTGGCGTCATCATCGGGTACCCCCGGCTTTGCTCGTTCTGACTCCGGATCGGGAAGGTCTTCCGATCCTTCCGCGGCAGGTTCCGATCAGCCCGATCACCTCGGCGACGTGTTCATCGACGAGCGTCGCCGCCTTCGTAGGAGGGGGATTCTGGTGCCCCATGTCACCTCTGATCGGTAGCGCCGGGATGCGGTCGGTCATCGATGACCGACCACTCCTCCCATCGGCGTGAACGGGCCGCTCCTTGACAACTGGCCCATCCCTACGAGCGTTGTGGGCCGCCTCGTGGCGCCGGAGAACGACCCACCTCGAACGGTCGGATCCGGACGACGTATCCCGTCGCGGATGTCGGTTGCGCGCACGCCGCGTGGTTCACGCGGGAGGACCTTGCGAACCCATCCGGTCACGGCCGTCCGGTTGGATTCTCGGCCTCGCCGGCTGCGGCCGGTGGGACGCCGCCGGCGGTCACCGGGGCACGTCCGTTCCGATCACGCCCGTGATGAACCGCTCAAGGAGCCGGGACGTTCGTCGCGTCATGCTCCACGCAGGAAGCCGTGCCGAGCGGCCGGCCCCGCGGCAGATTCCGAAGACCCTCAGCGCAACCGGACCGCTGCTGAGGTGATCGCCACCCGCCACCCGGAGCCGGCGCACCGTCCCCAGCTCAGTCGACCGTCACCGTCAGCGCGGGTTCGTGCGTGGCGAGCAGCTTCCCGTCCCCGACCTGAAGGAGGATCGCGCGGGGGTCGGCCACGATCAGGTCAGCCGCCTGCAGCTGCCCGGGCGCGTGGGTGGTCGTCAGCGCCACGACCGTGCAGCCGGCCGCCCCGGCGGCAGCCACACCCGCCGGCGCATCCTCGACGACCAGACAGTCCCCCGCCGCGACGCCCAGAGCGGCGGCGGCGGCGAGGTAGCCCTCCGGATCGGGCTTGCCCGCGGCGACGTCTTCGGCGGCGACGAGCACCTCGGGTCGGGGCAACCCGACCTGTTCGAGCCGGGCGGTGGCCAGCCGCCGCGACCCGCTGGTCACCACCGCCCAGCGCTCACGCGGGACCGCCGCGATGAGGGCATCGGTGCCGGGCACCGGACCAAGCTGCTCGGCGAGTTCGAGTTCGACGGCGACCAGAGCGGCCTCTTCCACGTCGACGTCGAGGTGGGGGGCGAAGCGGACGATGGTGTCCACCGCCCGAACGCCGTGGCTGACCGGCAGCAGCGCCGCCGGGTCGACCCCGACGCGCTCCGCCCACCATCGCCAGGCGGTCTCCACCACCGATCGCGAGTCCACGAGCACGCCGTCGAGGTCGGTGAGCAGCGCCGACCCAGTCCACGACCATGAAGCAGGCTGGCTGCTCACCGGCCCACCTCGACGTCCTCGACGTC
>SLLJ01000313.1 GCA_007134165.1 Nitriliruptoraceae bacterium
ACGGCGGGGGTGGCGGCCCTGTCGTGGTCATGTGTCCCCCTCCGGTCGGCGGGCGAAGTGTGCCATCCGGTGCGCGTGAACGCGGTGTGAACCGTGTTGCTGCCGGCGACGGTGCGAAGGGCGTCCCGACCGCCGGGGGTGCCGCTTCGTCATGTCGCTCACCATCGACCGCTCGCGCCTGCAGGCCCGCTTGGACGAGGCCCGGGCGAGGTCTGCTGCTGGCGAGCGCATCCTCGTGTGCGCCGCCATGGGCCAGGTCGCGACGTTCGGGGGCGATCAAGCACCGGGGATCGCCCGTTCGCCGTCTGCCCGTGGTCGGGCGTCTCCCGCTGATCGGTAGGCGTACGCTGCTACCCGGTGAGGCGCCGCGGTGGCACTCTGGTAAGTGGCGGTGCTGGCGACCGTCCCCGTCGTCCCGACGGCCCCCCACGTCCCGAGAGGTAGCGGCGCTGGAACCCTTCCACGCATCCGCCCGCCCGCCGCCACCGGCGCCGCCCGCTCCGGTCGTGGCCCGTCCACTCGTGCCTCGCCCGCGCCGACGCTGGCCGTGGGTGCTGCTCGTGCTCCTGCTGCTGGTGGGCGCGGCGGTGCTCGCGGCGGTCGCCTGGGACCAGCGGCAGGCCGCCGAACAGTGGCGCGAACGTGCGCAGGTGCTCGAGCAGCAGCGCGACGAGGCGCTGCTGGTCGCCGATGAACTCGATGCCGAACTGGCCGCAGCCGGCGGGATCGTCGACGACGTCGCCAGCCGGCTCGAAGCCTCTGAACGTGACGTGTCGGACCTCGAAGGCCGCTTGCGGGCTCTGGCCGACGAACGCGCCCGCGCCGAGGACGCCCTGCTGCTCGGCGAGGTCGAACGTGACGTTCTGGTCGAGCTGTCGGTCCGGATCGCCGACGCGGTCGACACCCTTGACCTCTGCGTCGACCGGCTGCTCGCGCTGCAGGAGAGGTCAGTCGACGCGTTCAACCGTGCCGCGGCCGGCCAAGACGTCGACGTCGACGCCCTCAACCGACAGGCCGACGACACCACCCGGTTCTGCGCGAGCGCGCGCGCCGCTGCCGCGCAGGCCGGCGCCACCGCCGACCTCTTCCTCGACCGATGAGCTCCCGCCTGCGCCGCCGGACCGCCGCGCCGCTCGCTGCGGTGCTCACCGCCGCCCTGCTGCTCGCCGCCTGCGTGTCCCCGCCACCATCGACGTCACCCGCCGCCACCGAACGGCCCGAGGTGAGTCCGGTCATCGCACCCGACCTGCCCGAGCTGGCCGCCACCTCGCTGCACCGCCGCGCCCAGTCGGTGACGGTGCGGGTGCGCTCGCTTGCCTGCACGTCGCTCGGGGTCGGCTCCGGCTTCGTGCTGCCCGACGGGGTGGTGGTCACCAACCGACACGTCATCGACCAGCCCGAGGCCGTGAGCATCGACACCTGGGACGGCCGTCGCTTCCGCGCCGAGGTCACCGGCGTCACGGCCGACTCGGACCTGGCCGTGCTGCGCATCGACGAGCCCAACCGGCTGCCCACCGTCGAGTTGCGCGACACCCCGGTGGAGATCGGCGAGCCCGTCCTGGTGGTGGGCTATCCGGCCGGCGGGCCGGTGCAGGTCTCCGAAGGCGAGGTGCTCGCCACCGTCAACGGCGAGGTGCTCGGCGAGCCTGCCGACGTGCTGCGTATCGGCGTGGCCGTGCAAAGTGGCAACTCCGGCGGGCCCGTGCTCGACCTCGACGGGCGGGTGGTGGGCGTGGTGTTCGCCGAGGAGGTCGGGCGCGACACCGGCCTGGCCGTGCCGGTGGCCACGCTGCTGGAACGGCTGGAGACTGACGCGTTCTCCCCGCCCGCGCCCTGCTGAGCCGTGCGTCTGCTGGGCCGCCCGCGCCCTGCTGGGCCGTGCACTGACCGACGTGCCTACCCGCCGACCGACCCGCCGGCTGCGACGGGCACGAATGTCATTGGTGTCCACCTGTCGATCGGAGTCCCCTGTGCCCCCCGTCGTCGTGCTCGGAGCCGGGTATGCCGGCGCGCATGCGGCCCGCAAGGCCCGCGCCGCCGGTGTCCCCGTGGTCGTGGTCGACCCCGACGGCTGCCATGGGCTCGCGCCACGGTTTGCCGGGATCGCTGCCGGGCGCATGCCGGCCGCGGATGCGGCCGTGCCGCTCGAAGATCTGCTGGACGTCGAGGTGGTCCGTGACCGGGCGGTGGGCCTGGACACCGCCGCCGGCACGGTCGCGCTGGCGTCGGGCCGCGAGCTGCCCTACGGCACGCTGGTGGTGACCGTCGGTGCGGCTCCGTCGGCGCCTCCGGTGCCCGGCATCGTCGATCACGCCCGGCCCCTGTCCAGCGTCGATGACGCGCTGGCTCTGCGCGACGATCTGGCGGCGGCGCCGGGTGAGCTCGTGGTCATCGGCGGCGGCGCCACCGGGGTGCAGCTGGCCTCCGAGGTCGCCCGCCACTGGCGCGGGGGCAGCGTCACCTTGGTCGAACGCGAGCCGTCGCTGCTGCCTGGTGAGCCGCGGGCGCTTGGGCGTGCCGCGCGACGTCTGCTGGACGCCGTGGACGTCGAGGTACTGCTCGCCCGTTCAGTGACCTCGGTCGACGCCGCCGGGGTCGTGCTGGATGATGGCACCCGCCGGTCGGGCACGGTGGCCTGGGCGGGCGGTTGGCAGGCCACCGGCAGTCGGCTGCTGCCCGAGGTGCCGACCCGCGGCGGTCGGCTGGTCGTGGGACTCGATCTCGCGGTCGACGGCGAGCCCGAGGTGTTCGCCGCCGGCGACACCGTCGCGCACACCGACCCGCTGGGCCGCGCGCTGCCGATGTCAGCGCAGGTCGCCGCGAAGGCCGGTGCGGTGGCCGGACGAAACGCCGCCGCCCGGCTGCTCGGTCGTCCGACCCGTCCGGCGGTGCTGGTCGAGCTCGGCCGGGTGCTGGAACTGGGGGGCGGTCATGCGGGGATCGGACAGGTCGGCGTCGCCCGGCTCGGACCGGTACGGCTGGCGCGCCGACCCCTGGACCGGCTCGTGCCGGCGCTGCACCTGGGCATCGACCTGCGCCACCTGTGGCAGGTCGGTGGTTCGGCGGCGGTCC
>SLLJ01000423.1 GCA_007134165.1 Nitriliruptoraceae bacterium
CCGACCCGATCCGACCCGATCCGACCCGATCCGACGCAACCCGCGACGAGCAACAGGAGCCGGCCATCAGCGACGACGACCTTCGACGGGCACGCTGGCTGGTGCTGGTGCGCTCCCCGTGGCTCCGCCTCGGCCTGCTTGCGGTGCTGGTGGCCGCGGCGGTGGGCCTGTCGCTGCGTGGCGGCGGCGTCTCGCCCGCCGGGCTGCGTGAGAGCATGGAGGGGCTGGGCATGCTCGGTCCGCTGGCGCTGGTGATCGTGTACGCCCTGGCGACCCTCGCCCTGCTGCCCGGCACACCGTTCACGCTGGCCTCGGGGCTGCTGTTCGGGCCGGTGCTGGGCTCGGTCACCGCGCTGGTCGGCGCGACGCTGGGTGCCACGCTGGCCTTCGGGCTCGGCCGGATCGTGGGGCGCGAGGCCGTGGAGCAGCTCGCCGGACACCGGGTCGAGGCGCTGGACCGACTGCTGACCGAGCGGGGGCTGCTGGCGGTGCTGCTGGTCCGCCTGGTCCCGTTGTTCCCGTTCAACCTCGTCAACCTGGTCAGCGGGGTCACCGCGCTGCGGGTGCGCGACTACGTGCTGGGAACGGCCGTGGGCATCGTGCCCGGCGTGGTGCTGCTCGCGGCGATGGGGGGCACGATCGAGGACCCGACCTCGCCGGCGTTCCTGGCGGCCGCGGGCGGGTTCGTGCTGCTGACCGTGGTCGCCGCACTCGCCGCCCGGCGCTTCGGGCCGTCACGGACCCCCGCCGCCGACGCCGGGCCGGCGGCTGGACAGTAGGCTCGTCGCGGCCCGCGGGCCCGACCCCGGGGGCGGTCAGGAGGGGCCGTGGGCAGCACCACCCCCGGCCACGGGTCGGTCGACGTGGCGGTCATCGGGGCCGGCATCGTCGGCGCCGCCTGCGCCTACGAGCTCGCCGGCGCCGGCCTGCAGGTGGCGGTGCTCGAGCGGGAGTCGGTCCCGGCGGCCTGCTCCACCGGGCGCAGCGCCGCCGGGGTCCGGGTGCAGTGGACCGACCCGGTGAACGTGGCGTTTTCGCGGCACAGCATCGAGGTACTGCGGGACTTCGCCACCGAGTTCGGGGTCGACAGCGGCTACCGACCGGTCGGCTACCTGTTCCTGGTCCCCGAGGAGCACTGGCCCGACCACCTCGCCGGCGTCGAGGTGCAGCGCGCCGGCGGCGCCCCGGTCCAGGTGCTCAGCCTGGACGAGGCGGCGCGCCGCTTCACCCCGTTCGATCCGACCGGGCTGGCCGGAGCCACCTTCGGTCCGATCGACGGGGTGGTCGACCCGCACGCGATCACCCTCGCCTACCTGCGTCGGGCCCGGGAGCGCGGGGCACGGCTGCGGCTGGATGCCGAGGTGACCCGCATCGAACGCGGCGCCGACGACTGGGGCCTGCTCGCCGGTGGGCGTGAGCTGCGTGCCCGCGTCGTGGTCAACGCCGCCGGCGCCTGGGCCGGACGGGTGGGTGCGATGGCGGGGGTGTGGGTGCCGGTCGAGCCAGCCCGCCGGATGATCTGGTCCACGGCCCCGCGCCGCGGGCGCGCCACCACGCCGCTGACCGTCGATGTCGCCAGTGGCGTGTACTTCCGCAGCGAGGGCGAGCGGCTGCTGCTCGGGCGATCGAACCCCGACGAGCAGCCCGGGTTCGTCACCGGCATCGACTGGGAGTTCCTCGAGCCGACCCTGGCCTTGACCGTCGCCCGCTTCCCGTGGTTCGCCCGGGAGGAGCTCGACGCGCGGGCGAGCTGGTACGGCTACTACGAGCTCACCCCCGACCACAACGGGATCATCGGGGCCTCACGGCAGGTGGCCGGCTGGGTCGATGCGTCGGGCTTCTCGGGTCACGGGGTGCAGCAGGCGCCGGCGGTTGGGCGGGCGGTGCGCGAGGAGATCGTGGACGGCCGCGCGCACAGCATCGACATCGACCCGCTGCGGGTGGGGCGCTTCGCCACCGGCGCGCACCGCCACGACCGTCACGTGGTCTGAGTCCGCTCCCCGCCGCGCGGTTATCGTCAGGGTCCCGATCCCACGGCGACGTCAAGGCGACCCCATGGCCCAGTTCGGCAGCAGCATCCACTGGATCGAGACCCTCGGTGCCCGTGAGCCGATGGCCCGGCTCGACGGGCAGCTGCGCGCGGATGTGGTCATCATCGGTGGGGGCTACACCGGGCTGTGGACCGCCTACCAGCTGATCCGTTCCGACCCGTCGCTCGAGGTCGTGATCCTCGAGGCCCACCGCGTCGGTCACGGCGCCAGCGGGCGCAACGGCGGCTTCGCGATGACGCTGCTGGACTTCTCGCTGCACCGGTTCGCGGCCGGCTGGGGCGACGACGACGCGGCCGCGGCCCACCGGGCGGTGGCGCGGTCGGTGCGCGAGCTGGTCGCCACCGTCGAGCAGGAAGACCTCGACGCCGAGGTGGAGCACACCGGGCTGCTGCGGGTGGCGACCAACGCCGCTCAGCTCGATCGCATCGAACGCGACCTCGCGGCCGCCGCCCGCCTCGACCTCGAGGGTTTCCGGAGCCTGGACCGCGACCAGGTCCAGGCACGGGTAGCCTCCCCCACCTACCTCGGCGGGCTCGTCGAGGACGACTGCGCGATCATCAACCCGGCAAAGCTCGCCGTCGAACTCGCCCGCGTGCTCGCCAAGGCCGGGGTGCGCATCCTCGAGGGCACCCCCGTGACCGAGCTTGTGCACACCCCCGGCGGCGTGCGGGTCACGGCCGCCGGCGGCCGGGTGGAGGCAGACACCGCGGTGTTGGCCACCAACGCCTGGACCCACCGCTTCCCCGGGTTCGGCGCCTCCACGATGCCCCTGTACACGTACGTGGTCGTCACCGAACCGCTGTCCGACGCGCAATGGGAGGCGATCGGCTGGGCCGATCGCCACGGCATCGAGGACCAGCGCAACTACGTGCACTACTACCGCCCCACCGCCGACGGGCGAGTGCTGTGGGGTGGCACGGATGCCGTCTACCACTACGGCGGGCCGATCTCGCCGCGCCGTGACCGCAACGAGCGCATCCGTCGGCGCCTCGAACGGGAGTTCCTGAC
>SLLJ01000167.1 GCA_007134165.1 Nitriliruptoraceae bacterium
CCCCCGTCGCCCCCCGATCCCGCCCGGCACCGGCTGCGGCGCCAACCGCCCCGGCTCTGCGGCCCGACGGCATCCGCGCGCAGCTGGCCTCCCCGTCAGCGGCGCGACGGGCGGTGGTGCTGCGCGAGGTGCTCGGCGCGCCCTTGGCCCTGCGTCACGGCGATCGGTAGAGTCGACGATTAGGGGGCGCACGCCCCTGCCTCGGAGCCAGCTCACCGTGACAGGGACCGTCGTCAAGAACGAGGGGCCGCCCCCGACAGGCGCGATCGTTGCGCTCATTTCGGTGCTTGGCGTCCTGGGGGCTGCGGCCTTCGCCGGGTCGGTCGCCGTCGCGGGGTTCTCCCCACCGACCCTCCCTTCGGTCGTGCTGCTCACCGCAGCCATCGTCGGGCTGGGAGCCCTCCCGCCGATCCAGATCGAACTGCACCGCCAGATCGGCCACATCTCGGCCGGTGACGCGGCGCTGGTCGCCGGACTGGTGCTGCTTCCACCCTCGGGCTTCGTCTTGGCCGTGGTGATCGCAGAAGTGATCACAGCCGCTCGCCGGAGTCAGCCGCTGCTCAAGCGCGGCTTCAACCTGGCGTCGATGCTGACCGGCTCCGCGCTGGCGACCCTCGTCTACCACCTGGTCGGACCGGGCGAACCCCTCGAGCCCGTCACCTGGGTCGCGGCAGCGGCCGGCCTTGCGGCCATGACGCTGTTGGACACGTTCAGCCTGGCGGTTGTGATGTCCATCACCGACCCCGACGGCGGTGTCCGCGACGTGCTCGCCGAACTGATGCCGACCGCGCTGCTCAACCTGCTGTTGTCGTCGGCCACGGGCATCGTGGCGCTGATCATGGCCGTGGCGGCACCTGCCGGTCTGCTGCTGCTCCTGCTGCCGGTCGGCGTCGGCCTGCACCTGGCTGCCCGCGCGGTCGCCCAACACCGCGTGGAACGACTCCGACTGCGACGGTTGTACGACGCATCCTCTCAGCTCACCGGGTTGATCGAGGCACAGGAACTGGTCACCCGCGTCGCGTCCGAAGCCCGCAGTCTCGGTACCGCCATGGCTGCGGTGGCGATCCTCGAGCGACGCGACGGTTCCCGGACCAGCATCCGAATCGACGACCACGGCGCCCACCAGCTCTCATCCGAGGAACTCGACGCCCTGCTCCACCTGCTCGAGGACCGGGACACGGTGGTCCTCGGCGCCTCGCAGCTCGAGGCGGCGATGGTCCAGGCCCTTCCCGGGTTCGCCCGACTGATCGCGTGCTCGCGTCCGGTGGAGCGTGGCGGTCGCCTGGTGGCGGCGGTCGCCCGCGAAGTCACGGGCGACGAACTCGACGAAGAACGAACCGAGGTTCTCGCCACCTTCTTGTCCCACGCCGCGACGGCCGCCAACAACGTCGACCTCCACGCCGATCTGCGCGACGCCTTCGAACGCGAGAAGGAGCACAACCGCTCGCGCGACGAGTTCGTCGCGGCGGTTTCCCACGAACTGCTCACGCCACTGACGGGGATCACCGGGGCCGTGCAGACCCTGCAACGCACCGACGGTCGGCTCACCGACCACCACCGCGAGCAGCTGCTGGCTGTTGCGCGTCGGCAGAGCGATCGGCTGCACCGGCTCATCCGGGACCTGATCGACGTGGCTGCGCTCCCGACGGCCGACACCGCCCTCACGCGTCTCGACCTCGACCAGTTCGCTCGCGACGTCGAACAGCGGTACGCCGAACCCCTGAATGGCCGGCTGAGCGCCGAGGTTCGACCCCCGCAGCTGACGGTGCTGACCGACCGGCGCCTGCTGGTCGGCATCATCGACAGCTTGCTCGACAACGCCGCCAAGTACGCCCCCGAGGGCCCGGTCGTGCTGCAGGTCACCGCCCAGGAGCCGGGGGTCGAACTCTCGGTCCGCGATCACGGTCCCGGCATCCCCGAAGCCTTCGACACGAAGGTGTTCCGGCCCTTCGTACAGCTCGACCAGTCGACCACGCGCGCGCAAGGAGGGACCGGCATCGGCCTGCACCTAGCCGCCCGCCGGGCCGAGTTGCTCGGCGGGAACCTGCGTCACGAACGTCCGGAACAGGGCGGTGCCCGGTTCGTGCTGTCGCTGCCCGACCACACCCTCGGGACCGAATTGCCGGCTCAGCGCGTCCAGAAGCCCGGTGGGTGACGGTCGGGCACGAAGCCCAGTGATCGCGCGAGGGCGGCGGCTTCGGCGAACCCGGCCGCCACCGCTTCCGGGCGGTGTGCGTCGCTGGCGAAGGAGACCGCCCGGCCCCCCGCCTCGCACCACCAGCGCACGATCTCGGGGGCCAGCGGTACCCGGGTGTTGATCTCCAACGCCCGACCGGATGCGGCCAGCGCATCGAGCACCGCACGCAGCTGCTGCTCGACGTCTCGTGGGTCGAACCGGCCCCGCCAGGCCCGCACCGGGTAGTCGAGGTGGGCGAGCACCTGAACCTCGTCGGGCAGTCCGACGATCAGTTGCTCGACGCCGTCGAGGTAGCGCCGCAGCACCTCCAGCTGGCCGAGCCCCTCGGGAGCGTCGGGGCCCATGAGCTGCTCCACCATCCAGTGCTGACCGTCGACCTCCACGGTGTGCAGCGAGCCGAGCACCCGCTGGAAGCCACCGGTGGCGAGCAGCCGACGGACCTGGTCGGGCTGCCAGTGCGGCTCGCCGAGCTCGACGCCGGTCAGGATGGTCAGCTCGGGGAACCGGGCACGGCAGCGCTCGACCTCGTCGAAGTAGCCGGCGACGTCCAGCGGCGGGGGCGCGAACCCGCCGGTCTCGTCGAGGTGGTGGCCCTCGGCCCGCAGCGCCGGGCGCAGCGGAGCCGGGATCTGCCAGCGCACCGCGTCGACGTGCTCGGTGAAGGCGATCGACGGCAGCCCGAGCTCGACGGCCCGGGCACACGAGCCGAACATCGAGCCAGCGTGGGCGTCCCACGACCATTCGGTGTGCGTGTGGTCGTCGGCGGGCAGCCGCAGCTCAGACTCGGCGGGCAGCCGCAGCTCAGACTCGGCGGGCAGCCGCAGCTCAGACTCGGCGGGCAGCCG
>SLLJ01000321.1 GCA_007134165.1 Nitriliruptoraceae bacterium
CGACGGAGCGGACCACGGAGCGGACGACGGAGCGGACGCCCAGCCCGGCCCTGCCACTGCGCTGGCAGTTCACCGCGCCAGCCCCGATCACCGCAGCCCGGACGCTGACGCGGGCCGATCGAGGACTGCAGGTGGTGGTGGCCACCGAGGACGGTCGGGTGGTCGGTCTCGATGGGCGGGACGGGCGGGTGCGGTGGGAACACGTACCCCGTCCCGGCCCCGCCCGGCTCGTCGCGACCGATCCCAGTAGCAACCTCGTGCTGCTCACCGCCCCGGGTGCGCAGCTGATCGCCCTCGACGCGCACGTCGGGGTGGAGCGCTGGCGTCATCCGCTCAGCGACGTCACGGCCGAGATCCGGGTCGTCCCGCGTTCGGCGGGTGGCACGATCCCGGGGGTCGGCATCCCTCCCGGCGACCACTTCGCCCGGTCGGCCTCCGACGCCGTACCGGAGGCCTCGGTGGTGATCATCGGCGGGCGGTCCGGCCGGTTGCTCGCGCTGGATGCCGATGATGGGCGGGTGCGCTGGGAGCGGGTGCACACCGGCGGGTGGGTGGCGGCCATCGGCACGCTGCTCGTGGCCGACCGGGGCGGACTCGAAGGGTGGTCCCTCGATGACGGCACGACCCGCTGGCGCCGCGAGCAGCCCGGCACGCCGATCGATGCCGCCGCGGGCCGCGTCCTGGTCCGCGACGGCGATGAGGTCGCCTGGATCGATGCCATCACCGGCGACGAGCAGGGCCGTCTGCAGGTCCACGGCACCTGGTGGGGGGAGGGACCAGCGGGGACCTTGGTGGTGACCGAGGTGCTCAGCCGTCCGTCGGGTCGGGCGATCCCCGACGAGTCCGTGCAGGTGCGCTTGATCGAACCCGACGGCAGCCTGCGCTGGCGGGTCGCGTTCCGAACCGGCCCGCGACGAGATGCCCCCCAGGGCTGCTGCCTGGAGGTCGCCACCAGCCCCGACGAACACATCGTGACGCTCGATCGCCGCCGCTTCGTTCACGACCGGGTGCTCGACGCCACCGACGGTCGCGTGCTTGCCGAGCTGATGGGCGTGCGCGCCGGCCGGGACGCGTCGGTCGTGGCGGTGGTCGGGGACACGGCGCTGATCCGCGGCGCGGGCGAGCTCGCCGCACGGTCGGTTCCGGCGGGCGAGGAGCGCTGGCGACTCCCGGGATCGGCCTTCGTGGTCACCACCGACCCGCTGGTGATCGGCACCAGACGGTTGGTGCTGGCCCTGGGCCCAGCCGGCGCGCCCGGCACGGACCCGGTCGCCGTCGGAGCACGACGCCGATGAGCGCGCAGCGACGGTGCGAGGCGTGCGAGGCGAAGTGGGGGCCCGCTGCCCGCTGGTGTGGTCGCTGCGGGGAGCGGCTGGCTCCTCCCACCGCCAGAGACCGCGGACCCCGTCGGGACCGCACCGTGCTGCTCGCCGCCGCGGCGATCGGGGTGGTAGTCCTGACCACCACCGTGTCCACCGGAAGCGATCGATCCGGGCCGACGGCGCCACCGCTGACGGCGGCAGATGCTGCCGGAGGTGACGCCGACCCCGACGACATCGTGGTGGTGGACCCCGCATCCCCGCCCCTCGCCGCAGCTGCGCCACCTCCCGACGCTGCCATGCGCAGCTGCGACCTCGACGACCTCGCCGATGCGTGCGTCAGCTGGCAACTGGAGCTGCCGACCGAGCGGCGTGCGGCACTTGCGGTCACCCGCGGTCGGGTCGTAACGGTCGAGGATTCGGGGCAGGTCAACGTCCGGGCGGGCGCGACGGGCGAACTGCGCTGGCAGACGGAGGTGCCGCCCGATCCTGGCGCCAGGGTGCTGCCAACCGTCGCCTCCACCGTCCCGGTCCTGGCGGACGGCACCCTCCGCTTCCTCGACCTCGGAAGCGGCGCCGCCATCGGCGACACCGCAGCGCCCGTCCCCGAACACGCGGTGAGCGCGGAAGCCTGGCTGCTGACGGTGGAAGGACCCGCGATCCGCGCCCGGGCGGTCACCGGCGAACTGGCCTGGCAGCGGCGCCTGGCACCTACCGAGCGGGCGGTACTGACCTCCGGCGCGCCGTACGTGGTCGCCGGTGGCCAGCGTCTGACCCGCCTGTTCGGCACAACCGGTCAGGATCGTTGGCAGCAGGACCTCGGCGGGCTCATCGGCCGGCTGGTGGCCAGCGCGGGTGGGGCGGTGGCACAGGTGGCGGCCCCCCAGGAGCAGCTCATCGGCCTGGACGCCCGCGGTAACCAGGGCTGGGCCGTGCCGCTCGACGGGCGCCTGCACCATCTGGTGGCCGACGACCGGTCCGTGGCGGCGGTGGTCGAGACCGTCGACGGGGCGGTGCTGCTGGTGCTGGACCCGCTCACCGGCACGGTGCGTGGCCGGGTCCCCCTGCCCGGCACGGCCGAGGCCACCCTGACACCGGTGCTGACCGCCGACCGGGTCGTGGTCGCGCACGGCGGCGAGCTGCCGGGCTTGAGCATCGTGGGAGCCCGCGATGGGGCCCTGCGCGACCGCATAGCGCTCCGGGAACGGCCCGTCGACCTGCGACCGAGCCCACCCGACGAGGTGGTGGTGCTCGTGCCGTCATCCGGAACCCGGCCGCCGCGCCGGTCGGTGCTCGTCGCGTCGGTCGATCCGCCCCGGGTGCGGTGGCGCACCGTGCCCAGCTCCGGACTCGAGATTGTGGGGACCACCCCGCTGGTGGTCGCCGACGCCGATGGGTTGACGGTCCTCGACCCCGACGCCTGACGCGGCCCCCGTCTGCTGCGCACCGTCGGCCACCCGGCCCGTCCAATGTGCACCGGCCGCCTCACCCGTCCGGCAGGCGAACCTCATGGGGGCTCGCCAGCCTCCCCCAGACCCCTCCCCCAGACCCGGCGTACCCAACCGGTCACCCATGACCGCCTCCGTACGCCGCATCACCCACGCTGGAGTCCTCGTACGCAGGTGGCAACTTTGAGTTCGAGGTGACGGTTGGGCGTGCTGGGCGCCGTTGACTGTCGCAGGGTCCTAGGACTGGTGTGCCGCATAGCGTAAGGTTTA
>SLLJ01000108.1 GCA_007134165.1 Nitriliruptoraceae bacterium
CCGTTGGGTGCAGCACCGTCGATCACCGCCCAGCCCGCGTCGACGGTGCCGAGGTAGCGGTGCTCATCGACCCGCCGCACCGCGGTGTCACGCTCGAACCGGCTCTGGCTCACCTGACGGGCTCCTGGCGGCGGGGTGGCGGCACGGGCCGAGATGCTAGTGCGGCTACCCTCCCCGGCCGCCCCCACCGCCAGTGGCGGGCCCCCTGCCGAGCATCGAGTCCCTCCGTGAGCGAACCCACCGCACCGACCGTCGCACCGACCGCCGAATCGGCCACCGAACCTGCCGCCGAACCAGCCGCCGCCCCGACCGTCGAGGCCGATCTGCCCACGCTGGTCGAGCTGTGCAAGAAGCGGGGCATCATCTTCCCCTCCTCGGAGATCTACGGTGGCTTCCGCTCGACCTGGGACTACGGCCCGCTCGGCGTCGAGCTCAAGGAGAACGTCAAACGCCAGTGGTGGCGCTCGATGGTGCAGCTGCGCGAGGACGTCGTCGGGCTCGATTCCGCGATCCTGATGCATCCGCGGGTGTGGGAGGCCTCGGGGCACCTCGAGAACTTCTCCGACCCGCTCGTGGAGTGCGTCGAGTGCCACAAGCGCGAACGTGCCGACCACCTGCTGGAGGCCGCCGGGGTCAGCTCGCTGGCCGAGGTGGTCTGCCCCTCGTGCGGTGGCCGGCTGACCGACCCCAAGAACTTCAACCTGATGTTCAAGACCTACGCCGGGCCCGTCCAGGACGACAGCAACACGGTGTGGATGCGCCCGGAGACCGCGCAGGGCATGTTCGTGGACTTCGCGACCGTGCAGCGCACCTCGCGGCTGAAGGTGCCGTTCGGCATCGCACAGATGGGCAAGTCGTTCCGCAACGAGATCACGCCCGGCAACTTCGTGTTCCGCACCCGCGAGTTCGAGCAGATGGAGATGGAGTTCTTCGTCGAGCCGGGCACTGACGAGCAGTGGCATCAGTACTGGATCGACGAGCGCATCGCCTGGTACGTCGACCTCGGGCTGCGCCGTGAGAACCTGCAGCTTCGTGAGCACGGTCCCGACGAGATGTCGCACTACTCCAAGCGCACCGTGGACATCGAGTACTACTTCCCCGACGCCTCCATGGGCTGGTCGGAACTCGAAGGGCTGGCCAACCGCACCGACTTCGACCTCAAGGCCCACGAGACGGTCAGCGGCCAGGACCTGCGCTACTACGACCAGCCTGCGGACAAGCGCTACCACCCCTACGTGATCGAGCCGGCGGCCGGCGCCACCCGCGCCACGCTGGCCTTCCTCTACGACGCCTACCGCGTCGAGCAGGCGCCCGACGCCAAGGGTGAACTCCAGCAGCGCACGGTGCTGCGCCTCGACCCCCGGCTCGCGCCCTACAAGGTCGCGGTGCTGCCGCTGTCCAAGAAGGAGTTGCTCACCCCCACCGCCAAGGAGGTCTTCGACCTGCTCAAGGTGCGCTGGATGGTCGAGTACGACGAGACCCAGTCGATCGGGCGCCGCTACCGCCGGCAGGACGAGATCGGCACCCCCTTCTGCGTCACCGTCGACTTCGACACCCTCGAGGACCGCGCGGTGACGGTGCGCGATCGCGACTCGATGGCCCAGGACCGTGTCTCCATCGACCGGCTGGTCGACCACCTCGCCGGGCGGCTGCCCGGCTGCTGAACGGCGCGGCGAGCGCGGCTAGCGCGCCGCGATCCGGCCCGACTGCTGCCCCGGCCAGCTGCCCAGGCCCGGGCGCCGCGCACCGACACCGGCTTCAGGCCACGTCTCGCTCGCCGGAGCGATCACCACCCGGGCGCCGGTGACCACTAGCGGGTCGAACCCGACATGACGGTCGGCCTCGGGGAACTGCCAGCGCAGCTCACCGCTGCCAAGGTCCACGCCGGCGGCGCCCCCGCGGGCCAGCAGCTCCGGCTCACCCCCGGCGTTCCCGCCCCAGTCGGCCGGCCCGGCACTCGGCAGCAGCACGGCCGTGCTGCCCGCGATTCCGGCCAGCCGGTTGCCGGCCACCGGGGGCAGGGGCAGGTCGGTGCGCATCAGCTGCCCCCGGGTGGCCGCCTCGAGCAGCACCTGACCACCGGCGGCGTGACGCACCAGCACCACCGGCCCCGGCGCGGCTCCCCACCAGGCCACGTCGGGTTCGGCGCTGGCCAGCACCTGGCCCGTCGCCGGGTCGCGGAAGCGGCTGGCGGCGGCGTCCCGGGTCACCACGTGCCGGTCGGTGTGTCCCACCAGCCGTTCGCCGGCACCGACCTCCAGGTGCCACCGCGGCGAGGGCCGCTCGGCGTCGAAGCCCTGCAGTGCCGTACCCGACAGCTGCACCACGGCTCCGTCGACCGTGATCGCGCCGGGACCCAGCGGCTGCTGCCAGCGCACGCCGCCGCCCCGGCGCTCCACGGCCAGCAGCGTGGCGTCGCCGGCCGGCCCGGCGGTGACCAACAGCCCGTCACCCGAGCCGGTGATCGTGCGGATGGCACGACCGGGATCCACCGAGCTCACCCACCTCGGGTCGCCATCGTGCACGTCGAGCGCGAGCACCCGGCCCGTGGTGGTGCCGACCAGCACGCTGACGCCGTCTTGGTGCAGGGCGCTGGGCGCGGCCTGGAGCCCGCGGCTCCAGACCACCGCGCCGGAGGCTGCGTCGAGGCGGTGCAGCCCGCCGTCTGCCGTCCCCACGATCACCGTCCCGGACCCGGCGGCCAGCACCGTGACCTCGGCCGTGGTCGTCACCCGCCAGCGTTCGGGGCCCTGGGCCGGGGCGGGTGCCGGCAGGCCCGGCGACGGCGCCGTGCCCACCGCCTCGACGCCACGCGCGGTGCCGGGGGAGAGGCGGACCTCGTCGGTGGTGGTCGCGGCCTCGACCCGACCCCCCGCGGCCTCGACCCGACCCCCCGCGGCCTCGACCCGACCGCCCGGTGGGTCGCTGCGGTCTTCGGGCGCACCGACTGACGCCACCCCGGCGGCCACCCCGGCGGCCACGCCCGCGGCGAGCACGAGCAGCAGCGCCAGCGGCCCGCGCAGCCGGTGCCACCCGC
>SLLJ01000170.1 GCA_007134165.1 Nitriliruptoraceae bacterium
ACCTCGATCTGCGCGACGTGCCCGACGCCGGGCAGGATCTCGATCCGCCAGTCCGGACGGCGCTGACGCAGCTGATCGATCACCGGGCGTCCCACCAGCTGATCACGGTCGCCCCAGATCACCAGCACAGGGGCGAGGATGACGTCGATCGCATCGCGCAGAGCACGGCCGGACATCAGTGCGGCGACCACCGACTCGGCAGCCGCGACGAACCCGGGCAGCCGCCAGTCGACCTCGCGGCCGTAGGCGAGGTTCTCGATCCCGACCTGCGCGATCTCCGGCGAGATCCGGCTGGGATCACCGTGCACGAAGTCCACCGTGTCCTGCCACAGCTGCTCAGGCGTCAGGGTCGCCCACGCGCGGCGCATCACGGCGGTGCCCATGCCCGGCACGAAGAACGGGGCGAAGCGGCCCATGGTCTTGCGCGAGAGCTTGGGCAACTCCTTGCGCGGGGCCGGCAGCGCCGGGGAGACGAGCACGACGCCGGCGACGCGCTCGGTCTCCCGGGCCGCGAGCAGCGTCGTGAGAAGCCCGCCCATCGAGTTGCCGTGCACCACGGCCCGCGTCCAGCGCAGCTCGTCGAGCACGGCATGCAGGAACCGGGCGTTGGCGCTGACCCGGCTGGCTCCAGGACGAGGCGGTTGGGTCCGGCCGAAGCCGGGCAGGTCGACCGCCACCACCGGACCGGCAGCCGCGAGCCCGGCCATCACCTCCAGCCAGTTGGTCGCGGCGCCGCCGAGCCCGTGCACGAGCAGCTGGGGTACGCCCCCGCCGTCGTCGCCGGCCCGCAGCGTGTGCACGCGGGTCCCACGCACGTCGAGGATCTCACTGCGGATCCCTGACCACCGCGGTGAACGCACCCCCCAGTCGTCCTGCACGCAACCCTCCTCGTTCGGTCGTGTCCTCGGCGTCGGCAGCCTAGGCGCCGTCGGACGGGGACCGGGTACCCAGCGCGACGCCCAGCTCGGCCGGCGAGGTGACCGGCCGCTCACAGACCAGCTGCCGGCACACGTAGGCGGCCGGTGCGCCGTCCACCGGGCCGCGGTGGGCGAGCAGCGGCACCCGGTCACCGTGGTCGGGGTCGGCCACCACCGACGCCACCCCTGGATGCACCCCGGTGGCGACCACCGCGACCAGGGCGTCGCGGGCCGGGCCCGCCGGACCCACGATCGCGACCTCCCGCGGCCCGGCGGCCAGCGCCTCGACCTGGCGCAGCAGCCAGCCGTACCCGGTGGGCATGGTGGCCGCAGAGCCCTGCAGCAGCCGGATTCCCTCCTCGGCCCGAGCCGCCCAGTGGGCCTCACCCGACAGCGCGGCCAGCAACTGGCAGACCTCGACCATGACGCTGGTGCCCGACGGAGTGGCGTTGTCCCAGGTCTCCTTGGGTCGGGTGAACAGCACCTCGGCGTCCTCGGCGGTGGTGAACCAGCCGCCGTCGACGTCGTCGTGGAACCGAACATCGGCGTCCCGGGCCAGCGCCACGGCCCGGTCGTACCAGACCGGCTCACCGGTCGCGGCCAGCAGCTCGAGGTCGGCCAGGGCCAGCAGGGCATGGTCCTCGAGGAAGGCGGGCACGGCGACCCGCCCGGCGCGCGAGGTGTGCTGCAGGCGTCCGTCGACGACGTGGCGCTCGTGCAGCACCTCGGCGGCTCGCGCGCCCGCCTCGATCCAACTCGGCTCCTCGAGCCGCCGGCCGGCGACCACGAGCCCCCGCACCGCCAGGGCGTTCCAGTCGGTCAGGACCTTGTCGTCGAGGCCGGGATGCACCCGCTCACCGCGCCGCTCGAGCAGGGCCCGGCGCACCCGGTCCCACTCGACCGCGAACGACGTTGGCTCACGACCATGGTCGCGGGCGAACTGCTCACGCGCGACCGGTTCGTGCAGGACGTTGGTGCCCTCCCAGTTGCCCGCCGAGCTGACACCGAGGTAGCGAGTCCACAGCGCCTGGTCGACGTCGAGGCCGGCCAGCACGTCGAGCACCTCGTCCAGTGACCAGACGTAGAAGCGGCCCTCCTCGCCCTCGGAGTCGGCATCCAGCGCCGCATGGAAGGTGCCGTCGGGTCCGCGCAGGTCGTCGAGGAGGAACGCTGCCGTCGTGCGGGCGGTGCGTTCCATCGCCGCTCGCTCGTCGGCGTCGATCGCGAGCCGGGCCGCGGTGGCGTAGGCCGCCAGCAGCAGCGCGTTGTCGTAGAGCATCTTCTCGAAGTGGGGCACCAGCCAGCGCGCGTCGGTGGAGTACCGCGCGAAGCCGCCGGCAAGATGGTCGTGGATCCCGCCGCGGGCCATGGCGTCCAGGGAGTGCACGGCCGCCTCGAGCGGCTCGCGCTCCCCCGTGCGTGCGTGCCGGTGCAGCAGCCACTCGATCGTCATCGCCTGGGGGAACTTCGGGGCGCGGCCGAACCCGCCCAACTGACGGTCCCAGGCCTGATCGACGACCAGCCGGGCGGCCGCGTCCGCCACCTCGACGTCCAGGTCGGTGGCGGGTTCGAGGTCGCGGTGGCGGTCGATGGCGTCCGCGACCGATGCGGCCGAGCTGAGCACCTCGTCGCGGCGCTGCTCCCACGCCTCGGCGACCGCGGTGATGACGCGCGGGAAGTCGGGCATGCCGTGGCGTGGCTCACGCGGCCAGTAGGTGCCGGCGTAGAACGGCGCACCGCCGGGGGTGAGGAACACGCTCATCGGCCAGCCGCCGCGACCGGTCATCGACTGCACGGCGCGCATGTACACCGCGTCGACGTCGGGGCGTTCCTCGCGGTCGACCTTGACGTTGACGAAGGCGGCGTTGAGCATCGCCGCCACCTCGTCGTCCTCGAAGGACTCGTGGGCCATCACGTGGCACCAGTGGCAGGCCGAGTAGCCCACCGACAGGAAGATCGGCACCCCTCGGCGCCTGGCCTCCTCGAAGGCCTCGTCCCCCCATTCGTACCAGTCGACCGGGTTGTCGACGTGCTGCAGCAGGTAGGGCGAGCTCGCGGCTGCCAATCGGTTGACCATGTTGACCTTCTTCCGGCAGGGGTCCCGGGGTGGCGGTG
>SLLJ01000296.1 GCA_007134165.1 Nitriliruptoraceae bacterium
GACCCGCCCGGACGTCACCCGTGGCCTGCTGGTGGTCATCGGCGTGATCTTCGTGCTGTCGCAGGTCGGCGAACTCGACCTCATCAACCGCTTCGCGCTGCGCCCGGCACTGGTGGGAGACGGCGACTGGTGGCTGCTGGTCACCAGTGCGTTCCTGCACGCCAACCTGATGCACGTCGGGTTCAACGGCATCCTGCTGTGGCGGCTGGGCGAGATGCTGGAGGGAACGCTCGGCGGGGCTCGGTTCGGTGCCCTGTACCTGGCCGGGCTGGCCGGGGGCAGCCTCGGGGTGATGCTGACCAGTTGGCTGTGGACCACCCGACTAGCCGACGTCCCGGTGCTCGGAGCCGTGCTGACCACCCACCCTGGTGTGCCCACCGTCGGGGCGTCGGGAGCGGTGTTCGCCCTGATGGGCGCGGCCATGGCCGGGATGCGCGAGCGGGGCGTGGACCCCTGGCGCACGGACATCGGCGGACTGGTGCTGCTCAACCTGATCATCACCTTCGCGGTGCCCGGCATCTCGGTCGGCGGGCACGTCGGCGGGTTGCTGACGGGGCTGGCAGTCGGCCCCCTGCTGTTCATGCCGCGCACCCAGGCGCGCGCCCGCGCAGCGATGGTCGCCGGTATCGGGCTGGGCCTGCTGGTGGCGGCCGGGGTACTCGGCGCCAGCCTGCTGGCGCGGGCCCTGCGGATGCTGGGCTGAGTCGCCGGCCGCCCGACGGGCTCAGCCGGCGCCGCCGCCCGGGGGCACCCCGGAGTTGGTGCGCACGAAGGTGGTGAACACCTCGTGGGCGTCCTCGAGCTGGGTCAGCCGCTGCTGGGCGTCGGCACCCAGCCGGTTGGTGGTCGCCGTGAACAGCAGCCCGACCACGCTCATCGCCGCGGTGAGGCTGTCGAACACCCCGACCCCGTCGGTGTGGCACACCAGGTGGACCCGCGCGCGGGTTGCCGCCGGGTTGGGGAACCGGTCGCCGATGGTCACCAGCGTCGCACCCCGTTGCTGCACCGTGGCCGAGGTCGATGCGTGCTCGCGCTGAGCCCGACGGAAGGGGAACATCACGACCACGTCGTCGGCGCCGAGGTCGAGCAGCCCGTCGACCGCGGAGATCCCCCGCTCGGGCAGCGTGCGCACCTGGGGCCGGACCGAGTTGAACAGCGTGCCTGCGTAGGCGGCCAGCGGATGGTTCTTGCGGTAGTCGACGAAAACGAGCTGGGGCGCGGTGGCCAACTGCTCGACCACCTCGAGCAGCCGCTCGCGGGGCAGGCCCTCGAAGGTCCGGCGCAGGTTTTCGGTGTCGGCGCGCAGGGTCTCGCCGAGCAGCACCTCGAGGTCCCCCTCGGTGACGTCGAGCTCCCGGCTGAGCAGGTCGATCGGTGAGCCGGCGGGCACCCGGTGCTCGCGCCGCGCCAGCTCCCGGAAGGCCCGGAAGCCGTCGAGGCCGAGCTTGGCGACGAACCGGGTCACCGTGGGCTTGGACACCCCGGCACGGGTGGCGAGCTCGGTCGCGGTGAACCCCACCATCAGGTCGGGCGATCCCAGCACAAGATCGGCCACCCGGGCCTCGGCGGGCGACAGCAACGCGTAGGCGCCCCGGATCACGGCCCCGAGGTCGCTCACGAGGCCATCGGGTCGATCGCGGCGAGCAGCTGCGAGGTGTCGATCACCCGCGCGTAGGTCTGCCCCAGGGTCCGGATCGACGCGTCGTGCCACGCGGGGTGGACCGCCGCGCAGCCGTCCTCGACCAGGTGCACGGTGAGGTCGAGGTCGGCGGCGTGCCGAACGGTGCTCTCGACGCACTCGTTGGTCAGGACCCCGACCACGGCGAGGTGGCGCACGCCCCGCTCGGCGAGCACGGTCCGAAGGTCAGTTCCGATGAACGCGTCCGAGGTCGTCTTGGACACGATCACCTCCCCGGGCAGCGGCTCGATGACCGGCAGGATACGCCCGTCGTCGTGTCCCGGCGGGACGTGCAGTCCCAGCGCCCGGTGGCAAGCGGAGCGCTCGCTGCCATCGGGCGTCCGCGACTCGATCCGGGTGTAGACGACGGGGATCTCCACGTCCCGACAGGCGTCGATGAGCGCGATGACGTTGGGCAGCACGACCCGCTCGAGCCGGTGCCGGTAGGGGGCGAGCGCCTCCGGGTGGCCGAGCTGCTCGGCGGTCGCGAACATCCCGCGCCCCGGCGCGGCGCACAGCTGCTGCAGGTCGATCACCAGCAGGGCCAGCCTGTCGGGCTCGAGGCGGGGCCAGCGTGCCCGGGGCAGGATGCGGGCGAGCAGGTCGGCGTCGGTCACGACGGCGCCGGTGAGCTGGGGGGATGCTCGTCGGTCGCCAGGCGGCGCACGACGTCGTAGAGCACCCGGGTGCCCGCGGCGATGTCCTCGAAGCGTGTGCGCTCCTGCGGGGAGTGGCTCCGGCCCCCGGCGCTGGGGACGAACAGCATCCCGGTGGGTACGGCGGCCGCGACGACCTGCGCGTCGTGCCCCGCCCCGGAGGGCATCACGTGATAGGCCAGCCCAGCGGACTCGGCGGCCTGCGCGACGTACCGCTGGAGCCGGGGGTGCAGCGGGACGGGGTCGGTCAGGCTCGAGCGGTGGTAGGTCGCACGCAACCCGTGGTCGTGGGCATGGCGCGCGGCGCGGGCGCGGAGTTCGGCCTCGATCGCCTCGATCGTGCCCCGGTCGCGGTCCCGGATGTCGAGGTGGAGGTGCACCCGCTCGGGAACGATGTTGTCGGCGCCCGGATCGACGTCGATCCGCCCGCAGGTGACGACCGCATCGGGGGCACCGACCGCCGCGGGCAACGCGGGCAGCTCGGTGAGCAGGGCGGCGGCGCCCCGCATCGCATCGCGACGCAGGTGCATCGGGGTGGTGCCGGCGTGGTCGGCGCGGCCCTCGAACACCACCGAGCCCCGCCCCACGCCCACGATGTGGGTGACCAGGCCGATGGTCCGCC
This sequence comes from Nitriliruptoraceae bacterium, assembly GCA_007134165.1. Lineage (GTDB taxonomy): Bacteria > Actinomycetota > Nitriliruptoria > Nitriliruptorales > Nitriliruptoraceae > SKJO01. The sequence goes on from SLLJ01000296.1 coordinate 2,957, forward strand.
CGAGCTGCTCGAGCACCGCCCCCTGCTCGATGTGCAGTTCGACGTAGGCGGCGATCCTCGCCGGATCGACGCGGGCGTCGGGCAGGGCGCTGGGGGGGTAGCCGGCGGCCGCCATCGCCTCGACGAGCCGGTCCCCGTCGCGACCACGAACCGCGTCGAGCTGCCCGGCGCCGAGCCCGTCGATGGCGGCCCGGGAGCCGAGGAAGCCGAGGTAGGCACCCTCCTCGTCGGTGAAGGCCACGGCCTCCACCGCCCGCCGCAAGGGTGCCGCGGATTCCTTCAGGGCCCGGACGACCTCCAGTGAGGCCATCACCCCGAGCGCGCCGTCGAGCGGGCCGCCGTTGGGCACCGAGTCGAGGTGCGAGCCGGTCCACACCGTGCGATCGTCGATCGGTTGCTGGGCCTCGACGCGGATGAAGACGTTGCCGGCCGCATCCTCCCGGTAGGCGAGCCCGGCCTGCTCGCAGCGCCCCGCCACCCACCGGCGCGCATCACGGTCCGCCGGCGAGAACGACGGGCGGCTCACCCCGCCCTCGGGGGTCGCACCGAAGCCGGCCAGGGTCTGAAGATCGTGGCGCAGGCGGTCGGCATCGATGGTCATGGGGCATGGTCCTCGGGGTCGGTGTCGTCCGCGTGGTGGCAGGCGACCGGGTGACCGACGAGCGCCGCATCGAGCGCGGGGGGCTCGTCTTGGCACCGTAGGGTCGCGCGGTAGCAGCGCGGCGCGAAGGCGCACCCGATAGCCGGTCCGGCGGGCCCGGCGGCGTCCATCGGGGCCGCCATCCTCAGGCGCGGTCCGGTGCCCGGGCCGATCGTGGGCACCGCCGAGAGCAGCGTGTGGGTGTAGGGGTGGCGCGGTTCGGCGAACAGCGTTGCGGCCGGTGACTGCTCGACGATGCGGCCGAGGTACATCACCGCCACCTCGTCGCAGAGGTTCTCGACCACCGCGAGGTCGTGGGCGATGAACACGTAGGTCAGACCGAGCTCGGTCTGCAGTTCGCGCAGCAGGTTGAGCACCTGCGCCTGCACGGACACGTCGAGCGCGGAGACCGGCTCGTCGAGCAGCAGCACCTTCGCGTCGGTCGCCAGGGCCCGGGCGATCCCGACTCGCTGGCGCTGGCCGCCGGAGAACTCGTGGGGGTAGCGGCTGGCGAACTCCGGGCGCAGCCCGACCAGGTCGAGCAGCTGCGCGGTCCGGGCCCGGCGTGCCGGCGCGTCGAGCCCCGCGAGGTGCTGCAGCGGCGCGTCGAGGGTCTGGCGCACGGTCTTGCGGGGATTCAACGACGAGTAGGGGTCCTGGAACACGAACTGCACCCGGCGGGCGAACTCCCGGCGGGGGATGTCGGCGGTGTCACGACCGTCGAGCAGCACCTGCCCCGAGGTGGGCTCGATCAGCCGCATGATGGTCTTGGCGAGCGTCGACTTGCCGCAACCACTCTCCCCCACGATGCCCAGGGCCTGGCCGCGTCGCACCGCGAAGGAGACACCCTGCACGGCCCGGAGCGGCGCGGGAGCGGCGCGGAGCAGGCGCCGACGGCCCGGGAAGTGCTTGGTGAGCTCGCGGACCTCGAGCACCGGGACCCCACTCATGGGCGGGCCCCCGGTTTGAGACAGCGGGCCAGGTGCCCCGCGGCGACCTGCTCGAGGGGGATGACTCCCGACCGGCACGCCTCCTCGACCACGTCGCAGCGTTCGGCGAAGGCGCACCCCGCCGGCAGCCGGTCCAGCGCCGGGGGGACACCGGGGATCGTGGCCAGGTCGCGGCGTCCCTGGCCCAGGCTCGGCATGCAGTCGATCAGCCGCCGGGTGTAGGGGTGGGACGGGGCGTCGAACACGGTGTCGACCCTGGCCTGCTCCACGACCCGGCCGGCGTACATCACGACCACGCGGTCGCACAGCTCGGCGACCACCCCGAAGTCGTGGGTGATGAACAGCAGCGCCATCCCGGTGCGCTCGCGCAGCTCGCGCAGCAGATCGATGATCTCGGCCTGCACGGTGACGTCGAGCGCGGTGGTCGGCTCGTCCGCGATGAGCAGTTCGGGGTCGTTGGCCAGCGCCATGGCGATCACGACCCGCTGGCGCATCCCCCCCGACAGCTCATGGGGGTACTCGTCGAGCCGTCGCGCGGCGTGCGGGATGTGGACCGCGTCAAGCAGCTCACGGGCGCGCTCGCGCGCAGCGGCGCGGCCGAGGTCCTGGTGGCGACGGATCATCTCGGTGATCTGCGGCCCGATCCTCAGCACCGGGTTGAGGGTGGTCTGCGGGTCCTGGAACACGCAGGCCACCCGACCTCCGCGGGCCTCGCGCAGGGTTGCGTCCGAGGCATGGACCAGGTCGGTGCCGTCGAGTTCGATACTGCCGTCGACGATGCGTCCGGGAGGGTCGGGGATGAGCTGCAGGATCGACATCGCGGTGACGGTCTTGCCCGACCCGGACTCCCCGACCAGACCGACGGCCTCGCCACGGGCGATGTCGAGGTCGACGCCGTCCACCGCCCGGTACACGGTGTCGTCGAGGGCGAAGTGGGTGCGCAGCCCGCGCACGCGCAGCAGGGGCTCGGGCATCACTTGAGCCTCGGGTCGAGCGCGTCGCGTAGCCCGTCACCCAGGAAGTTGAGCGAGATCACCACGACGAAGATTGCCGTGCCCGGCACGATCATGACGTGGGGGGCGCGGGTGATGAAGTCCCGGCCGGCCCCGAGCATCGCCCCCCAGTCGGAGGTGGGCGGCTGGGCGCCGAGCCCGAGGAACGACAGCCCGGCGGTCTCGGTGATCATCCAGCCCACAGTGGTCGACATCGTGACGATGATGACCGGCAGCACGTTGGGCAGGACCTCCCGGAACAGGATCCGGGTCGGGGAGAAGGCCAGCGCCCGGGCAGCGTCCACGTACTCGGCCGACACCAGGCTGATCGTGGTGCCGCGCACGGCCCGGGCGAAGAACGGGATGTTGACCACCGAGATCGCGATCATCGCGTTGATCAGGCCGGGTCCGAGCACCGCGACCAGCCCGATCGCCAGCAGCAGGTAGGGGAAGGCCATCAGCACGTCGATCCCGCGCATCAGCACGCTGTCCACCCGCCGCCCGGCAAACCCGGCGACCAGCCCGATCAGCGAGCCGATCAGCGCGGCGATCAGGGTCGCGAGTACGCCGACCGACAGGCTGGTCCGAGCGCCCCAGATCAGCCTCGACAGCAGGTCACGTCCCAGATGGTCGGTGCCGAGCAGGTGGCCCTCGCTCCCGATGGGCAGCAGCCGGTCGGAGCGCACCTGTGCGGCGGGGTCGGCCAGCGGCATCACCGGTGCCAGCAGGGCCGTGGTGACGACGATCACCAGCACCACCAGCCCGGCGACCGCGAGCCGGTTGCGTCGCAGCCGGCGCCAGAGGCCCGGCCCCGAGGCAGGGGGCGCGGCCGGCGCCGTGGGTGGAGTGGCGGCGCTCACTGGAGCCGGATTCTCGGATCGAGCACGGCCTGCACGAGGTCGGCCGCGAGGTTGAGCAGCACGTAGGTGAAGGCGACCAGCACGACCCCGCCCTGCACCAGCAGGATGTCGCGGGTGCCGATCGCGGTGACCAGCATCCGGCCGATCCCCGGCCAGCCGAACACGGTCTCGATGTAGACCGCCCCACCGAGCAGGAAGCCGACCTGCACACCGACGACCGGCACGACGGTGACGATCGCGTTACGGAAGGCGTGGCGCAGGATGACCACCCGCCGGGTCAAGCCCTTGGAGGTCGCCGTGCGCACGTAGTCCTGCCGCAGGACCTCCAGCATGCTCGAGCGGGTCAGTCGGGCGATCACCCCCGAGGCCACCAGCGCCAGCGCCGTGGCCGGCAGCACCAGGTGGTGCAGCACGTCCATCGGCCCGCTGGGGCCGAAGGCGGGCCGCATCCCGCTGGTCGGGAACCATCCCAGCCGCAGCGAGAACACCACGATGAAGATCATGGCCAGCCAGAAGCTTGGCACCGACAGCCCGACCAGGGCGCCGACGGTGAACACCCGATCCTGCCAGCGGTGCTGCTTGACCGCGGCGATGATGCCGGCGGTCAGTCCGAGCACGAGCATGATCAGCAGGGCAGCCCCGGCCAGCAGCAGGGTCGCGGCGAACCGTTCGGTGAGCTCGTCGAGTACGGGACGGTTCAGCGAGTAGGACCGGCCGAAGTCGCCCGTCAGCAGGTTGCCCAGCCAGGTGACGTACTGCACCGGCAGCGGCCGGTCCAGCGCCAGCTGCCGTTCGAGGGTCGCGATGTTCTCCGGCGTCGCGTAGGAGCCGAGGATCGCACGCGCGGGATCACCCGGGATCAGCACCATCATCCCGAAGGCGAGCAGGGAGACCCCGAACAGCACGGGGATGACCTGCACGATCCTGCGTAGGGCGTAGACGCGCACGCGTGCGACCTCCGGACCGTCGGGTCAGGACCGGCTGACATCGTGCAGGCGCAGCAGGAACGAGGGATGGACCTCGAACCCCTGGATGTCCGCCGACATCGCCGCGTTCTGCTTCCAGCTCGCGACGAACACCCACGGCGCATCCTCGACCACGATCTCCTGCATCTCGTGGTACCGCCGCGCGCGCTCGTCCTGGTCGGTCTCGACCTGGGCGGCCTCGAGCAGCGCATCGACCTCGGGGTTTGCGTAGTAGCCGGAGTTGAACCCACCGTCCTCGGGCCAGGCGTTGGACCGCAGCGTCAGGTAGGGCAGGGTGTCGGGGTCGGCGGTCATCCAGGCCATCTGGGCCATGTCGGCCTTGCCCTCGATACCGGCGTTGACCTCGTCGAGGAAGCTGTTCCACTCGTAGGTCTCGATCGCGGCGTCGATGCCGACCTCGCGCAGGTCGGCCTGGATCGCCTCACCCATCGGGACCGGGTCGAGCATGCCGGATCCTCCCTCGGTGACGAAGAAGGTCACGTCCACGCCGTCGCCGTAGCCGGCCTCCTCGATCAGCTCGCGGGCGCGCTCCGGGTCGTAGGGGTAGGGCTCGAGGTCCGGGTTGTAGGCCCAGCCGAAGGCCTCGGCGATCGGGCCCGCGGCGACCGACGCGGTGCCCTGCAGCACGTCGTCGACCAGCGACTGCTTGTCGATCGCGTAGTTGAGGGCCTGACGCATCCGCACGTCATCGAAAGGTGCCTCGGCGAGGTTGAGGATCAGGAACCAGACGTGGGGGCCGGCCTGCTCCTGCACGGTGAGGTCGGAGTCGTCACGCAGCGGTGCCACGTCATCGGGCGGCACCTCCACGATCAGGTCGACCCCTCCGGAGAGCAGCTCGGTGACCCGTGTCTGCGACTCGGTGATCGGCCGGAACACCACACCGGAGACGCCGGGAGGGCCGTCCCAGTAGTCGGGGTTGCGCTCGAGGGTCACCCGCTCGTTACCGAGCCACTCCACGAACACGTAGGGGCCGGTTCCCGAGGGGTTGCGCCCGACATCCTCGCCGTGCTCCTCGACGGCGGCCGGGGAGATGAGCAGGCCGGTGGGGTAGGCGAGGTTGGACAGGAAGGGCGCGAAGGGCTGGCTGAGCTCGAACTCCACGACGTGGTCCTCCACGGCGCGGACCTCGGCGACCTGGCCGAAGAACTGGTTGGCCAGCGGGAAGGGCCCGGTGTCGTGGTCGGGGTGGTCCTCGTCGAGCATGCGGTCGAAGTTGAACTTCACCGCCTCGGCGTCGAATGGCGAGCCGTCGTGGAAGCTGACGTCGTCACGCAGGGCGAAGGTGTACAGCAGACCGTCGTCGCTGATCTCCCAGTCGGTCGCGAGCGCCGGCTCCACCCCCAGCGAGTCGTCCTCGTAGCGGACCAGGCCGTCGTAGAGGTTGATGTTGATCCGGAAGTCGTTGACCGCGGTGACCTGGTGGGGATCGAGCGACGCAGGCTCGGCCACCTGGCCGACCACGAGAGGATCCCCGAGGTCCGCATCACCGGCCGCACCGGGGTCGTCGGCGGCATCGGGATCATCGGGCGTCTCGGGGTCGGCGGCGTCACCACCGCATGCGGCGAGCACGAGTGAGACGGCGAGCAGGCTCGCCATCACCGTCCGCAGCCGGCGCCCAGGACCGCTCGTCCATCGCTGCATCTGCGTCGTCATACCGACCGCCTCCTGTCCCCAGGTGCCTCTCCCGGCACCGGCAGGGAACATCTGTTTCGGATGGTGGCGGAATAGGTAACGCATCTTCCAGAGCGACGCCAAGGTGCGGCGTCGATGTTCACGCTCGTCTCCCGGGTCGCCAGGCGACCGGACGGGCACGGGTCTGCGGAAAGAGCAGGTCCACGTAGCGTGCGACGACCGGCTGGGGCTCGTGGTTGGCCAGACCGGGGCGCTCGTTGGCCTCGATCACGACGTAGTCGGGACCGGTGACCTCCGGCACGAGCAGGTCGACGCCGACCACCGGGATGCCGATCACCTCGGCGGTGCGAACGGCCGCCTCGGCCAGCGCCGGGTGCAGTTCGGCGGTGACGTCGTGGATCGTGCCTCCGGTGTGCAGGTTGGCGGTGCGGCGCACCGGCAGCACCCGACCCTCGGCGAGCACGTCGTCGAGGTGGTGGCCGGACTCCTCGACGGTGCGCCGGGTGTGGTCGTCGTCGGGGATCGTCGACTCACCGTCGGTCGCCTTGGCCCGACGGGCGCTCTGCCGGGCGATCAGCTCCCGGATCGTGGACCGTCCGTCACCGACGACCTCGGCGGGACGCCGGAGTGCGGCAGCCACCACCTCGCCGTCGATGACCACCACCCGCAGGTCGTCGCCCGCGACCCGCTCCTCGAGCAGGACGTCGGGGCAGAAGGCCCGGGCGTGCGCGACCGCGTCGCGCAGGTGCTCGGGATCGCGCACCCCGACGGTGATGCCCCGCCCCTGCTCGCCCCGGGCCGGCTTGACCACCACCTCGCCGACCTCGGTCAGGAACTGCTCGTCAGCCTCGCCGCCGGTGGCGGTGCGTCCCCGCGGTACCGAAAGCCCGGCCTGCCCGAGGAGCCGACGGGTGATCTCCTTGTCGTCACACCGGCTCATCGCCACCGCCGTGGTCAGCTCGGACAGGGCTTGGCGCATGACGATGTCCCGACCCCCGTGGGAGAGGGCCATCTCGCCCCACTCGGCGTCGAGCACCCGCACGGTGATCCCCCGCCGGCGGGCCTCCTCGGCGATGATGCGGGCATACGGGTTGAGGTCGCTGATGTCCTGCTCGGGGGTGTACAGCGGCTCGTTGTACGGGTTCTTGCGCTTGATGGTGAACACCGGCACCCGCACGAAGCCCAGCTGTTCGTACAGCGCGATCGCCGTGGCGTTGTCGTGGACCACCGACAGGTCGAGGAAGGCGCGAGAGCGGGCCTTGTAGCGGTCGGCCAGCGCGCGCACCAGCGCCCGACCGACCCCGGAGAAGGGCGCCTGCGCGTCCACGGCGAGGCACCACAGGCTGGCGCCACCCTCGGGGTCGCCGAAGGCGTGGGTGTGGTCCACGCCGGTGACCGTGCCCACGATGGCGCCGCTCCTGGCATCCTCGGCGACGAGGTAGGTGAAGGTCGGGGTCCGCTGGTTGCGCCACAGCACCTCGGGGGGGGCGGTCACCATCCCGGCCGAGGTGTACAGCCGGTTGATGGCGTCCGCGTCGGTCTCACTGGTCAGCTCGCGTACGACCACGCCACGCACCGGCTCGTGGGGTGAACGGTGCTGGTGCAGCCACAGGCGGTAGGTGTGGCTCGGGTCGATGAACAGCTCATGCGGGGCGAGGCTGACCAGAACGTGGGGTTCGCGGGCGTACAGGCACAGGTCACGTTGCTCGGGTCGTTCGGCGGCCATCGAGGCCAGCAGCGCCTGAGGATCGGCGAAGGTCTGCCCGAAGTGCAACCGACCCCACCCGCACTCCAGCACCACCTCGGAGTCGAGGTCACGGTCGAGGTGGGTGGGCCGAGCGTCCCAGGAGCGCGTGCTCAGAGCATCCTGGGGTTGGGTGGCGCCGGTGCGCGGCAGCCGACCGCGGGCGGCCCGGCGGCCGAGCGCGCTGGGCTGGGGGGGCTCGGACATTGGCGGGCTCCTGCTCAGGCGGGGACGTCGTGGGTCTGGAGCCACAGCTCCAACAGGCCGAGCTGCCAGAGTTGGTTGCCGCCGAGCACGGTGAGCTCGCCGTTGGGGTCGGCGAGCAGCCGCTCGACCGTGCCGAGGTCGAACAGCCCGCGTGCCCGGGCCTCGGGAGCATGCAGGGCCTCGCGGACCAGCTCGAGCTGGGTGCCCTCGAGATAGGTCAGGGCCGGTACCGGGAAGTAGCCCTTGGGCCGGTCGATGACCGCGGCGGGGATCACCCGACGAGCCGCCTGCTTGAGTACGCCCTTGCCTCCCTGGGCGAGCTTGAGCTCGGGCGGGACGCGCGCGGCGACCTCGAGCACCTCGTGATCGAGGAACGGCACGCGGGCCTCGAGCCCGAAGGCCATCGTCATGGAGTCGACCCGCTTGACGGGGTCGTCGACGAGCATCACCTGCGAGTCGAGCCGCAGTGCGAGGTCGGTGGCGGTCTGCGCGCCGGGCGCCGCGAAGTGCTGCGTGACCAACGCCCGGGACACGTCCTCGGCCAGCCGATGCTCGGGCTGCAGCATCGCGTTGAGCGTGTCGTGGTCGCGGTCGAAGAACGCGGCGTGGTAGCGCTGCACCGCGGCACGCACCAGCGCGTCCCGGTCGGCGGCCAGGCCCGGCTGCTCGTCGAGCTCGTGCATCGGCGGGTACCAGTGGTAGCCGGCGAAGACCTCGTCGGCGCCCTGCCCGGACTGCACCACCTTGACGTGGCGGGAGACCTCCTCGCTGAGCAGGGCGAAGGCGAC
>SLLJ01000276.1 GCA_007134165.1 Nitriliruptoraceae bacterium
CGGCGGTCAACCACCGCCACGAGCGGATCGGCTACTCCTCGCAGGGACCGGGCATGTTCGCCCCCGCCAAGCCCGACCTCGCGGCCTACACCCACCTGTTCGGCAACTTCGGGCCCGGCCGGCCGGGCGGGCTCGACCAGCCGTATGACAACGGCACCTCGGCGGCCTGCCCGGTGGCTGCCGGGGTGGGCGCGCTGCTGCTCAGCGCCTTCCCCGACCTCGACCCCGACGCGCTGCGCGACGCGCTGGTGGCCGGCGCGGTCCGGCTGGGCAGCGAGGCGTGGGATCCGGACCACGGTCGGGGGATCGTCAACGCGGCGGCGTCCTACGCCCACCTGCAGCGAACGGCGACGTGATGCGCTGGCTGCTCACGACACCTCACGGCATCGAGCCCGCCGAGCTGCAGCGCGAGCTCGAGCCGCTCGGGGTCCGGGTCGAGCAGACCGCCCCGATCCCGCTCGGCGACGAGCAGGTGGTCGAGGCCGAAGGACCCGACGACCTGCCCGCCCGGCTCGAGGGCCGCACGAGCCTGGTGCACCACGTGCACCCCGACTCGGGGATCGAGCCCTACGGCTGAGCCTGGCGTCACTCGCGGTGCAACGCCTCGAGCACGTCGAGGCCCGCGGCCCGCCGGGCCGGAAACACCCCAGCCAGCAGCCCGGCAACCGCCGCCACCACCACCCCGGCCGTGAGCTGCCCGTAGGGCACGACCAGCTCGGTGATGTTGAGCTGTTCGATACGGACGAACACCGCGCCGAGCGGCACGCCGAGCACCAGCCCGAGCGCCGCACCGATCAGGGCCACCCCCATCGCCTCGACGCGCACCATCCGGCGCACCTGCGGGCGGGTCATCCCCACCGCCCGCAGCAGCCCGATCTCCCGCGTGCGCTCCACGACGCTCAGCGCCAGGGTGTTGACGATGCCGAGCAGCGCCACCAACACGCTCAACGCGAGCAGGGCGAACACCACCCCGATGAACTGATCGAGCTGCGAGGCCAGCTGATCGGCGAAGCCGGCCTGGTCGAACACCCGGACCTGCGGGAAGGGCTCCAGGGCCTGCTCCACGTCCGCGAACGCCTCGTCGGTCCCCGCGGACGCGGCGAAGACGACGTAGGCGTTGAACGCCGACGACACGGCCCCACCGTTGGCCTCCCAGGTCCGGGTGTCGAGGAACCCGGCGACGTCGATCCCGCCGCCGTCGAACACCGCGGCGACCGGCAGCGCGACCTCGCCGTCGGGCAGCAGCACCCCGACCTCATCGCCGGCCGCGAGTTCGAAGCTCGCGGCCGACCCCTCCGACAGCGCGAGCCCGCCGGTGGCCAACCCCTCGAGCTCGCCGTCGACGACGTCGAGGTCGAGCACGACCAGCAGCTCGTCGACATCGATCACGCCGAGCACCACCGACTGCCCGTCGATCTCGACCTGTCCGACGCCGGCGGCGGCGACGACCTCCACCGCGTCGAGCTCTGCCAGCGCCTGCAGGGCCCCGTCGGGGATCCCGGCCAGCGTGCCGGCCTGCACGATCGCATCGGAGGTGAAGCTGCGCTCGATGGTGTCGCGCAGCGTCCCTTGCAACGACGCGGCGAAGATCGACACGAAACTGACCAGCGCCAGACCGATCATCAGCGCGGAGGCGGTCGCTGCCGTGCGCCGTGGGTTACGGGTGGCGTTGACCCGTGCGAGCTCACCACTGACCCCGAGCGCCGCGCCTGCCACCCCCAGCACCCGCGCCAGCGGACGCACGATCAGCGAGGACAACGCCGCGACGCCGAGGAACAGTGCCGCGGCGCCGACCCCAAGTACGCCCACGCCGGCGTCGGTCGTCAGGGTCGCGCCGAGCGCACCGATGCCGATCACCAGCCCCAACGCCCCCAGCACGAGACGCACGGTCCCGCGTCCCACCGGCGCGGCCACCGCAACCTCGGTCAGCGCGGCCACGGGGGGGATCGACACCGCCCGGCGGGCGGGCACGATCGCCGCCAGCACGGTCACCACCAGCCCGACCCCGACCGCGACCACCACCGTGCGCGGCAGGACCACGAGCGCGCCGGGCAGCTCGATGCCGATGGTGCCCAGCACCGCCTGCAGGCCGCGGGCCACCACCAGCCCGAAGCCGGCACCGAGCGCCCCGCCGATGGCGCCGACCAGCGCCGCCTCCGCGAGCACGGAGCCCAGCAGCTGCCCGCGGCTCGCGCCGACCGCCCGCAGCAGCGCGAGCTCGCGCAGCCGCCCGGCCAGCACGATCGTGAAGGTGTTGAAGATCAGGAAGCTGCCCACCAGCAGCGCGATCAGCGCGAACACCAGCAGCGCGATCGAGAACACCTCGATGAAGGGGCCGAACGCCTCCTGCTGCTCGGCGACGACCTCGGCGGCCGTCTGCACGCGGAAGCCCGGGCCGAGCTCGGCGGCGACCGCCTCGAGCAGCGCCGCCTCGCCGACCCCGTCGGCGGCGATCACGTAGGCGGCGGTCAGCTCCCCGTCGGTGCCCAGCCGGGCCAGCGCCGTGTCGCGGTCGAGGACCACCACCGAGGCACCGGCGAGGTTGTCGAGCTCGCCGAGGCCGAAGGTGCCCACCACCTCGACGTCCACGACCGGACCGTCGAGCACGACCCCGACCCGGTCCCCGACGCTCCATCCCTGGGAGGTGGCGGTGCCCGCGTCGATCGCCACCTCGTCGGCGGTCTGAGGCCAGCGCCCGGTCCGAAGCTGCGCCGCGCCGAGGTCGTCGCGGTCGAACACGGTGGTACCGATGGTCGGCGGCCCGAACTGCCCCGTGGGCTGGCCGTCGTCGCCGATGAGGATCGCGACCCCCTCGACCTCGCCCTCGGCGACGGCGACGTCGTCGAGCGCCACGAGCCGGTCGACCACGTCGGTCGGGAAGCTCGGCAACCCGGTGGCGAAGGGATCCTCGCCACGCTCGTCATGCGGGTCCTCGGCCCGCACGACGACGTCCGCCGACCCGACGAACGAGGCGAACAGGGTGTCGAAGCCCTCCTCGAGGGTGTCGCCGAAGCTCAGCGC
>SLLJ01000469.1 GCA_007134165.1 Nitriliruptoraceae bacterium
CGTCACGAGGCCTGCCTCATCGGTCGGCGCAAGGCGCGTCTGCCGCCACCTCGATGTCGCCGGCAGACCGACGTTCGTCCTCGCCGCCAGCCTGGTGGCGGTCCGGGGGTGGGCCGTGCCGGACTGACCGGCACTTCGGCGTCCGGGGACGCAGCGCTGATCGTCACACGCGCCGGCCTTCGCCGTCTACCCACCGTCGTGGTGGGAGCGGCCGTCTCGACCGTCGGCGAGTTCACCGACGCCGAGGTGGCGTCCTACCGGCGGCAACGATCCCAGGCATCCTGCGCGACACGATCGGACCTCGCGGCCGGTTGCGGCGTCACCGAGGTAGGCACGACGCGCATCACGACCGACCAGCGGGGCGCCCACCATGCGCTCGACGGCGAGCAGGCCCGAGCACAGCACGCAACCGACTGCCGCGGTACGACGGGCAGCGTCCGCGCGGCCAACTTCGCGTCCACCCACAGGCTCCCGACGGGTGCACCGGGCCCGGGCGGCAACCAGCAGCGGCGACTGCGACGAGGTTCACGGCCGATCAGGAATCCCCATGCCTGGTGCTGCGACCGACGTCCCGAGAGCCGTTCGCAGCACCCGAAGCGTTCCCCATGTTCGGGGGCCGAGACCATCCATCGCTCGCGCCGGCGTGGCATGCTCGTCACGGACGAACCTGCCACCCGATGCGCGAGGAGCAGACCGTGGACACCCCCTGGCCCGATGGCCCGCTGGCCTCGCTGGATCTGGAGACCACCGGCCGGGATCCGGCCACCGACCGAGTACTGGAGCTCGCGCTGCTCCTCGAACGGCCTGGGGATCCGGTCGAACCACTCGTGGACACGCTCGTGGACCCGGGTCCGGACGTGACCATCTCCCCGGATGCTTCCGCTGTGCACGGCATCACTCGCGAGCGGCTGATCGCGGAGGCCGCACCACCGGCCGCCCAGGTCCTGCGCGAGGTGCACGCCGCCCTGATGCGCCTGGCCGAGGACGGCATCGGCCTGGTGATCTTCAACGCCACCTTCGACTGGCCGCTGCTCGGCGCCGATCTTGCCCGGCTGGACCCGCCACTCGACCTGCCGCCCTGTCGGCTGATCGATCCACTGGTCATCGACCGGCACGTGGACCGCTACCGCAAGGGCAAGCGCACGCTGGAGGCCGCCTGCGCCCATTACGGCCTGGTGCTCGACGACGCACACCGCGCGGGTGCCGATGCGCTGGCCTCGCTCGGGGTCGCACGGGCGGTGGGCCGGGTCGCCGGACAGGTCGCCGCACTCGACCTCGACGCGCTGCACGACCTGCAGGTCGGTGCCTACGCGACCTGGCGCGACAGCTTCAACGACTACCTTCGCCGACAGGGCGCGGATCGAGGTCCGGTGACCGGCGACTGGCCCGGGGTGGCGGACTCCACGGCGGGTACGTAGCCGTTCACCTCGTGCCCTGCGGCTCGCCAAGAACGGTGCCCGGACCGCTCAACCTCGCTGGCGCATCGCCGCGAGCGCCTCACGCACCGGCACCCGACCCCGGGTGCGCAGCACGCCGGTGCGGTAGACGCGGGCAGCCAGGGGGATCAGCACGGCGATCAGCGCCAGCGCCAGGAGGATGGACACGGTCACCTCCAGCGCGGACGCCTGTCCGGCCGAGATCAGGATCGGCTGCACGATGGGCGCGGTGAAGGGCAGGATGCCGGCGACGCTGGCCACCATCGAGTCGGGAGCGGCCAGCGCGAACTGGGCGGCGAACAGCGCGAACACGAGCACGAGGATGACCGGCAGGACGGCGCTCTGCAGGTCCTCGACTCGGGCGACCAGCGCGCCGGCCATCGCGAACAGTGCCGCGTAGAGCAGGTAGCCGAGCACGAACCAGGGCACCACCAGTGCCAGTGCACCCCAGCTCGCCGCCGGGATGTCCAGGACGCCGGTCACCAGCAGTCCGCCAACACCGACGGCGGCGAACAGCGAAATCTGGGCCAGGCCGAGCGCCCCGAGGCCGACAACCTTGCCGCCGAGCAGTTCACTCGGACGCAGCGAAGCCAGCAGCACCTCCACGACCCGGGACTGTTTCTCCTCGACGATTCCCTGCGAGACCCACTGTCCGTAGATCACGAGCAGGCCGTAGAGCAGGAACACCGCCCCGTACACCACGAGGATGGACGGGTCGAACACGTCGATGGCTTCGTCACGCTCGTCGATGGCCTCGACCTCGAGGGGCGCAACGGCGAAGAGTTGCGCACGAGCCTCGGGCGCGACGCCGGCCTCGTCGAGCACCGCATCGACCTGATGGGCGTTGGCGGCGTTTGCCAGCAGGGAGCTGAGCCGGGGACCAAGCGACCGTTCGACGAGCGTGGTCGAGGCGTCGAGCAGCACGGCATCGACCTCTCCGTCGAGCAGCGCACGCTCGGCCGCGGCGCGGTCGTCGAGCGCCACCACCTCGACGTCGAGATCGAACGCGGGCGCCTGGCCCACCGCGATCTCTCCGACGGCGGTTGCCTCACCACCAAGCGTTCCGATCGAGGTGGTGGCGTCGTCGTCGATGAACAGGGCCGGGAGCAGCACCGAGGCGAGGATCACGACCACGATGATGAGGTTGGAGATCACGAACGCCTTGCTGCGCAGACGTTCGGTGAACTCGCGGCCAGCGACCAGCAGCAGGGTCCTCACTGGGACACCTCCACCTGCACGACCTCGCGGTACAGCTCGGTGAGGGTGGGTTGCTGCCGGCCGAAGTGGCGGACCGGCCCGGCCCGACGGGCGGCATCGAGCAGCGCCTGGTCGTCGGTGCCGTCGCAGAGTTGCACGAGCACGCCCTGGTCGTCGCGTGCGAGCACCTCCACCCCCGGCAGCGTCGCCGTCCAGTCAGCGTCGGTGGCCACCTCGACCCGCCACACCGGACGTCGGTTGCCTTCGCGCAGCTCGCGGACCGTGCCGTTGGCCACCAGCCGCCCGGCATCGATGATCGCCACCGCGTCACACAGTCGTTCGACGAGTTCGAGCTGGTGGCTGGAGAACACCACCGGTACCC
>SLLJ01000481.1 GCA_007134165.1 Nitriliruptoraceae bacterium
GCGCCACCGGGCCGGGTACGCGCCACCGGGCCGGGTACGCGCCACCGTGCGGTCGCGAACCCTAGCCGGCATCGACGGGGTCGACATCGAGGCGCGCGTCCACCCCCTCACGGCTCCAGGTCTCGCGCAGAGGACGGAGCGCAGCCAGCGTCGCCACCCGATCGTCGGCCTTGATGAGCAGCACGGCGCCGGCACCCGACGGGCCCAGGCCGGCTTCGGGCACCGGGCCGAGCACGTCGTCGCCAGCGGGCACCGCCGTGCGCACGGCCGCGGCCACCGCGGTCACGGCCGGCGGCTCACCGGCTACCCGCAGCCGCAGCGCATGGGCGGCCGGCGGGAACCGAAGCGGTCCCCGCAACTCGGCCTCCACCTGCCAGAAGCGTTCGGGCAGCCAGCCAGCCAGCGCCTGCACGGCGTGGTGGCCAGGTTCGCGGGTCTGGGCGACCACCTGGGACTGCTGCGGGTCGCGCCGCCCGGCGACGGTCCAGCCGGCCACCGCCATGGCCAGGCGCAGGGTGTCCTCGGCCGCGTCGAGGCTCGGGCGGCGAAGTGCCCCGTCGAGGTCGGGGAGCACGACCGCGTCCACCCGACCGGGCGGAGCATCGAGCACCGAGCCGCGGGTCA
This sequence comes from Nitriliruptoraceae bacterium, assembly GCA_007134165.1. GTDB lineage: Bacteria > Actinomycetota > Nitriliruptoria > Nitriliruptorales > Nitriliruptoraceae > SKJO01. Next base: position 625 of record SLLJ01000481.1, read on the forward strand.
GCACCAACACCGCGGGCGGCGGGGGCGCAGGCTGTCCGTAGCCCTCCAGCACCGCCACGGGGGCCGGCAGGCTACGGGCGAGCTCCTGACCGAGCCTGGCCGCGCCGGCGGCCAGCGGTACCACCTCGCCGTGCCCGCAGCGGGCACAGCGCGGCAGGCCCCGGGCCTGCCAACCACAACCCTCGCACCACACCCGCCGGTCGGCGCGGGCGAGCGATGAGGCACACGACGGGCAGACGGTGCGCTCCCCGCAGCCGGCACAGACCAGAGCGCGGCCCTCACCGCGCCGGGCGGCCAGCACCACCGCGTAGGCACCAGCCGCCGTCGCCTCACGCAGCGCGCGCAGTGCCTGGCGGGTCAGCCGGGCGCGGGCCTCCCCCTGACCGGTGTCGACCACGACGCGCGGACGCGACGCGCGCTGTGCCGGGCGGCCCGGGCCGACCAGGCGCAGCCGCCGCTGATCGAGCAGGCGCTGAGCCACCGCCGAGGGGACCGTACCCACCGCGAGCCCTACCCCGTCGACCCGCCGGGCGCGTTCGAGCACGACCTCACGGACGTGGTGGCGGGGACTGCGCCGCTCCTTGTGGGCCGGGTTGGCCTCGTCGAGCACCACGGCCAGTCCGAGCCGTTCGAGGGGGAAGAACGCCGCGCTGCGCTCACCGACCACGACCCGGGCCTGTCCACAGCGGGCCTCCAGCCACCGGCGGTAGGTGACCCGCGGCGAAGGCCCGGCACGCAGGTCGACGGCGAGGTCGCCGGCGGCTGCCAGCACCGCTGCCGCCACCGGGGAGCCCGGGTCGGGCACCACCACCAGCACATCCCGGTCGGCGGCCAGGCAGGCCTGCGCGAGTTCGCTGAGCCGTGCGGCGAGGTCCTCGCCGGGCAACGGCGCAAGGAAGTACGAACCCGCTCCCCCACCGCCCACCGCGGCCAGCAGGTCGCGACCGGCGCCGCCGTAGGGGGCCCAGATCTGGGCCAGCGCCGCATCGTCGGGGGGCGGGTCGGAGCGCAGTCGGCGCGCACGACCCGGCGGGAACCAGCCGGCCTGCTCAGCGCGGCGCTCGACCTCGACGTTGCGGGCTGGCAGGGCGTGGCGGATCACGTCGGCCAACGGCGCCCCGAAACGCTCGGCGGCCCAGCGCAGCACGTCGAGTTCGTCGGGCCGGACCCAGACGTGGGTGCCCAGCCGTCGCCGCAACTCACGCAGCCGGGCGTCGGGCACGTCGGTGTCGTCACCGACCTCGACGACCAGCCCCCGCACCGACCGGCCGGCGAAGCCGACCATGACCCGCTGGCCGGCGCAGACCTCGGCCTGGTCGTGCAGCGCGTCGGGAATGGCGTAATCGAAGGGGTGGTCCAGGTGCAGCGGCTCGACCTCGACGACCACCCGCGCGATGCGTGGCCGAGCAGCCTGTGGCCCAGCGGTACCCGGCCCAGCGGTACCCGGCCGGCCGCCGCCCGCACTCACGCCCCGATGATCTCGCGCAGCGCCTCGGCCCGGTCGGTCGCCTCCCAGGTGAATCGGGTGCCCTCCCGCCCGAAGTGCCCGTAGGCGGCCGCGGCCCGGTAGCCGGGCGCACGCAGCCCGAGCGCGGCGATGATCGCCGCGGGACGCAGGTCGAACACCTCACGCACCCCGGCCAGGATCCGGTCGGGGTCGACCTGTTCGGTACCGAACGTCTCGATCGCCAGCGACACCGGCGAGGCCACCCCGATGGCGTAGGCGACCTGCAGCTCCACGCGGCGCGCGAGCCCGGCAGCGACGATGTTCTTGGCGACCCACCGGGTGGCGTACGCCCCCGACCGGTCGACCTTGGAGGGGTCCTTGCCGGAGAAGGCCCCGCCGCCGTGCCGCGCCATCCCACCGTAGGTGTCGACGATGATCTTGCGGCCGGTCAGACCGGCATCGGCGACCGGGCCGCCGATCTCGAAGCGGCCGGTGGGGTTGACGTAGATCTTCAGGCCGTCGTGGTCGATGTCGTGGGGCAGCAGCGGCTCGATCACCTGCTCCTCGACGTCGGGACGCAGCAGCGTCTCGAGGTCGATCTCGGCCCGGTGCTGGGTGGAGAGCACCACCGCAGTGATCGCGCGGGGCACCCCACCTTCGTAGGCGACCGTGACCTGGGTCTTGCCGTCAGGCCGCAGGTAGGGGATCTGCCCGGACTTGCGCACCGCGGTCAGCCGCTCGGCCAGCCGGTGGGCGAGATGGATCGGCAGCGGCATGTAGGTCGGGGTCTCGTCGGTGGCGTAACCGAACATCATCCCCTGGTCGCCCGCCCCCTGATGGGCGAACGGGTCGTCGTCGTGCCCGACCCGCGCCTCCCAGGCGGTGTCCACCCCCTGGGCGATGTCGGGCGACTGCTCGTCGATAGCGACCGACACCCC
>SLLJ01000302.1 GCA_007134165.1 Nitriliruptoraceae bacterium
TGCGGTGGCGGTCAGCCCGGGCTGGTCTGGCCGCTGCGTGCCCCGCAGTGTCTGGGCTGGCCGCTGCGTGCCCCGGTCCCGATGCGGCGTACGCAGCCGGCCATGGGTGACCGGATGGGTACGCCGCATACTCCACGCTGGTCGATGTGGCGTATGGAGGCGGTCATCAGTGACCGTCTGGGTACGCCGCGTCCCAGGGCGGTGCGCTCGGCGCGGCTCGCCGGTCGGTGGGTGCACCATCGTTTGCGCGAAGCGCACACGGCTTCCTCTGCCGATGCTGCCGGCGCGGTTTGGGTCGCCGTGTTCGACCCTCAGCCTCCAGCGGCAGGAAGGTTGCGGACCGGCTGTCGAACCTCCGGGGGTTCGACAGCCGTCGGTGCCCACGTGGTCCCGGCCCCCTGCGGTGCCGGTCAGCCGGGGCTGGTCTGGCCGCTGCGTGCCCCGGTCCCGATGTGGCGTACGCAGCCGGCCATGGGTGACCGGATGGGTAGGCCGCATACTCCACGCTGGACGATGTGGCGTATGGAGGCGGTCATCAGTGACCGTCTGGGTACGCCGCGTCCCAGGGCGGTGCGGTCGGCGCGGCTCGCCGGTCGGTGGGTGCACCATCGCCTGCGCGAAGCGCACACGGCTTCCTCTGCCGATGCTGCCGGCGCGACCCGAACCGTCTGGGCCGCGTCTCGCCTGGGTCCGGTCCACCCCGGCCGGCCCGGGCGCTGACGCAAGCTCGGGGCGCCGCCGTCGATGGCCTCTTATGCTGCTCAACCTGAACGCAAGGTGTCGGCGAACTGAACGGAGCGTGTGGTGCTGATCGGTGAGCTGAGCACGGTCGACGGTGGAGCGCTGCCCGTCGGCGCGATGGCGATGGGTTTCCTCGGCGGCCTGGCGATGTTCCTGCACGGCATGAACGGGGTCACCAGCGGGCTCAAAGGGCTAGCCGGCGGCTCACTCGCCTCGATCCTGTCCAAGCTCTCGGGCAACCGTTTCACCGGGGTGGCCACCGGCATGCTGGTCACCGCCACCATCCAGTCCTCCACGGTGACCATGGTGCTGGTCATCGGGTTCCTCTCGGCGGGCATGTTCAGCCTGGTGCAGGCCGTCGGCGTCATCATCGGCGCGAATGTCGGCACCACCATCACCGCCCAGATCATCGCCTTCGACATCGTCGGCTATGCGCTGTGGATGATCGCTGCGGGCGTGCTCGCCGAGTTTGTAGGCCGGCACGCCTCGGTGCGCATGGCCGGTCGCGGACTGGCGGGCCTGGGCATCCTGTTCCTCGGCATGGGCATCATGCAGGGGGCGATGGCGCCGCTGCGCGAGTACGAGCCGTTCCTCACACTCATGGCCACCGATCGCGGACCGCTGCCCGGGGTGCTGCTCGGGGCGGCGTTCACGGCGCTGGTGCAGTCCTCCTCGGCGGCGATCGGTGTGGTCATCGTGATGGCCAGCCAGGGTCTTGTGCCGCTCGAGACCGGCGTCGCGATCGCGCTGGGCGCCTCGCTCGGAACCGCCGTCACCACCATGCTGGCCACCATCGGGCGGCCCCCCGTGGCGTTGCGCGCCGGGTTGGTGCACGTCATCTTCAACGCGGTGGGCGTGAGCATCATGCTGCTGCTGATCGGGCCGCTGACCGACCTCGCGGTCATGATCTCCCCAAGCGCCGACCACCTGAGCGGTACCGAGCAGTTGTCGGCCGAGACCCCCCGTCAGATCGCCAACGCCTACACCCTGGCCAAGAGCGGCATGTTGCTGCTGTTCCTGCCGTTCACCCGTCGGTTGGCCGCGTTGGTCGAGCGGCTGGTTCCCCTGCGTGCCAGCGAGATCGGCGTCGAGGTCAAGTACCTCAGCGACGAGATGATCGGCACGCCGGCTGCCGCGATCGAGCTCACGCGCAAGGAGATGCAGCGGCTCGGACGACGGGTTGTGGCCCAGGTCGACAACGCCCTGCCGGCGGTGATCAGCGGGTCGACCACCAAACTGCAGGCGCTCGCGGAGGCGGACGACGAGATCGACGATCTGCATGACGCGATCATCGACTACCTGCGCCGGGTCAGCGACGCGGAGCTGACCGAACGGCAGGGTGAGCAGGTGGTGGGCCTGATGACCGTGGCAAGCGCCCTGGAGATCGTCGGTGATCTCGTCCACCACGACCTGGCCCGGATCGGGTTGCGGCGCGTCGAGGAGGGGGTCCCGCTCAGCGAGGAATCCGAGGCGCTGATCACCGAGTTCCACACCGCCATGCGCGACCTGCTCGCCGACGCGCTGCGGGCCGTGGAGGAGCAGGATCCGACGCTGGCCCGGTCGGTGCTCGAAGCCAAGCCGGAGGTCAACGAGCTGCTCGAGCGGGTGGCGGTGCACCAGACCGCCCGGCTCACCGCCGATGCTCCCGAGCGGGTTGCGGCCTACAGCCGGGGCAACGAGCTGCTCGAGAACCTGCGCCGCGTCTACACCTTCGCCAAGCGCATCGCCCGGACCGTGCCGGGCGTGCGGCGATGAGGCGGGCGGGCCGTGCCGGCCGCTGCCTCGAAGCAACCGGTCCTCATCGGCGACGTGGAGGTTGGCCTCCAGGCTGGTGGTGCTGACCGCGGAACGCTGGCCGAACAGCGCGTCGACCTCTCGTACTCACCCGGGGTCGCCCGCCTGTCGCGCACGGTGAGCTGCCACGCCGATCAGCAGCGCTGCGGCAGCCATCGCGGCGGCGGCGAGGAGCCAGGCGCGCGGGAACCCGGCCCGGGTCACGATCCACCCGAAGCCGGCCGGTCCGATGGCGCCGCCGATGGCCAGGCCGGTGAGCACCATTCCGGCGGCACGGGCCGGTCGGTCGGGATCCAGACGCACGGCGGCGAGGAAGGCAAGTCCTGTCCATCCCCACCCGGCCCCGACGGCCAGCAGCGCCGCGGTCAGGAGCGGACCAGTGCCGAGCCCCGCGAGTCCGACCGCGCCGAGCAGCAGGGCCACCGCGAGCAGGGTGCGCTCGGCACCGGGCCGGCGGTCGGCCAGCAGCCCCACCGCCAGGCGTACGGCGATGCCGGTCAGGCTCGCGGTCACCAGCAGTCCTCCGGCGGCCGGCTCCGACCATCCGCGGTCGAGTGCGGCCGGCACCAGGAACGTCACGCCCACGACCGCGGCGCCCCCACCCAGCGCCGACGCAGCGGCCACCGCGAACACTGCGGCGGCGGGCGTGCCGCTCGATGCGGGAGGCCTGGGGTGTGACCGGGCCCTGCTCGCGTCCAGACCCCGGGGCACGGCGGCGGCGATCAGCGCGGCGAGCACTCCCCCGGCCACGAACGACGCCCGCCACCCGACCACCAGAGGCAGGCTCGCCCCGGCCAGGAGCGAGGCGGTGGGCACGCTGGCCTCCTTGACCCCGAAGGCCAGGCCCTGACGCCGCAGGGGTACGGCGGCGCTCAGCGCCCGGGACCCGCCCGGATCGACCAGGCCGAGCGCGGCGCCGGCGCCGACCAGGAGGACGAGCAGCCCGGCGGTCCCGGTCACCGCCAGCCCCACCCCGGCCATGGCCGCAGCCGCGGCCAGCACCCCGACCCGTAGGGCGGCGCCGGCCCCGATCCGGTCGGCGACCCGCCCTCCGGGCACGGCGCTCAGTGCCGCCGCCGTGAAGAAGATGCTCAGCGCGAGCCCCACCCCCGCCTCGCTGAGACCGAGTTCGGCTCCGATCCGGGGGGAGAGCGTGCCGAGCAGGAACACCGGCAGCATCGCCGCCACCAGCCCGGCGGCGACCACCGGCACGGTCCGGCGGCTCACCGGTACTCGATGAGCAGCACGATTTCGGTGCCGGTCTCCAGCGCGTCGTAGCGGTGGGGCACGTCGGCCGGGAAGCTGGCGAGATCACCGGGTCCGAGGGTGACCTGCGCGCCGAGCGGCCCGACCCGCAGCCGTCCGGCGACGACCAGCGAGTGTTCGATCGTGCCCGGGCTGTGGGCGCTGGCGTCCTGGTCGTGCTCGACGTCGAGCTCGACCCCGTAGACCTCGACCCGGCCGTGGTGGGCGGTGGAGGTCTTGAGTCGGGCGCGCATCGTGGTTCGTTCGCTGTCCACGCGGTGCCCCTGGTCGCGGCGAACCACCCGCACGCCGGGTTCGGGGGGTTCGAGCAGCGCACCGAAGGGCACGCCGAGCGCCTGGGCCAGCGACCACAGCGTCTCGATGCCGGGATTGGCGTCGCCGGCCTCGATCGCGTGCAGGGTCGACTTGCCGATCCCGGCGCTCGCGGCGAGTTCAGCCAGGCTGCGTCCCGACCGGCGGCGCAGCGAGCGCACGCTCTCGGCGACCCGCGTGCGGAGGGCGGCCGGGTCGTCGGGCGGCGCGGCGGTTCTCAGCGCGGCCGGGGCGGGTGCCGCGTCGGTGCGCTCGTCGGGCATCGCAGCTCTTGGGTTTGGGTCGGCATGGCAGCCTATGGTACAGGATACCGAACGATGAGTCCGTTCTCCCGAACGCCCCGTGACGGGTCGCGCCGCGACCCGCTGCTCGGCGAGGCCCTGGCACTGGCGGCCGCGGTCAGCGCCTACGGACTGTCCTACGGGGTGCTGGCAACCGCCGCCGGGCTCTCGCCCCTGGTCGCGACCGGGTCCAGCGTGGTCGTGTTCGCCGGCAGTGCACAGTTCGCTTTCGTCGGCGTGCTCGCCGCAGGTGGCAACCCGCTCACCGGCGCGCTCAGCGGGGTGCTGCTCAACCTGCGCTACCTCGCCTTCGGTTTCGCGATGGCCCCGCATCTGCCCCGCGGCTCACTGCCCCGCAGGATGCTCGATGGCCACCTGATGATCGACGAGTCGGTCGCGCTGGCCCTGGCCGGACCCCGCCACGACCTGGTGCGCCGGTTCCGGTTGGCCGGCCTGGCCGTGGGGGTGGGGTGGGTCGCGGCGACCGCACTGGGTGCGTACGGCGGCCAACTGCTCGGCGATCCCCGCGCGCTCGGGCTGGACGCGGCCTTCCCGGCCGGGTTCCTGGCCTTGCTCGCCCCCTGGCTGCGCAGCCGGCAGGGGCGCGTCGCGGCGCTGCTCGGCGTGGCCATCGCGCTCGCGCTCACCCCGGTGGCGCCGCCGGGCATCCCGGTGGTCGCCGCGGCGCTGGGCGCGGTGATCGCCTTGCGGGTGCCCGCCGCCAACCGACCCACCGACGACCCGACCGAGGAGAGGCCGTGACCCTCACGCTCGTGGCGCTGGGGCTGCTGGCCGTCGGCAGCTTCGTGCTCAAGGCGGCGGGGCCGGTGGCTGCCGCCGGACGGGAGTTGCCGCCCCGGGTGCGGGCGGTGGCCGAGTTGCTGCCCGCCGCCATGCTCGCCGCCCTGGTGGTCACCCAGACCCTCGGCGAGGCGGGCCGGCTGGTGCTCGACGCACGCGTCATCGGACTGGGCGCGGCGGCGGTCGCCGTGGCACTTCGGGCGCCGTTCCCGGTGGTGGTGCTCGTCGGGGCTGGCGTCACCGCGCTGGTTCGGCTGGGTGGCTGGGGCTGAGCGAGCCTGGCTCAGCTCTGCTCGCGGAGGTAGGCGGATGCCAGCGCGTCGGCGTACTCGTTCCAACGGTTCCCGGCATGCGCCTTGATCCAGCGCAACTCGAGTTCGGGGCGGGCCGTGTAGCCCGCGTACAGCGGCTTGACCAGGTCGAGGTTCTCCACCGGTCCGGTCCGGCGCTGCCAGCCGCGTCGCTGCCAGCCAGCCGCCCACTCGGTGATGGTGCGTACCGCGAGGTTGGAATCGCTGTAGACCACCGCCGGGGTGCCCTCGGGAACCAGGTCGAGTGCGGCGAGCAGGGCACGCAGCTCCATGCGGTTGTTGGTGGTGTGCGGCTCGTGGCCGTGGTCCTGCGCGATGATCTCGCCGTCGACGACGTAGACCGCCCCCCAGCCGCCCGGGCCCGGGTTGGGGCTGGCCGAGCCGTCGGTGAACACGCCGCTGTCGGGTCCGTGGGCGTAGCGCTCGAGCACCTGCTCGGGAGTGAGTGCTCGCGGGGCCGCCGCTGCGGTGGCGCGTGACGGGGTGACGCCTGAGGCCGTGCTGCTCCCCGGCTCACGACGGTGGCAGGAGCGGCAGGTGCGGGGCGTCCAACCCGGGTAGCGCGCCGCAACTGACGCAGCCAGGGTGAACGACGTGCCGCAGCGTTCGCATCTCAGCGCGCTCAGGGCAGCCGCCGCTCCGAGCCGAACAGTTGGCTGCCGTAGATCTCCTTGGAGTAGGTCCCCGGCTGACCGCGCGAAAGGAGGAACTCGGCTGGATCGGCCTCCAGATCGAAGCCAACCACCAGCTCACAGCGGTCGCAGCGGTACTTGCCCATCCCGCCGTGCTGGCCCAGCAGATACTGGGTGCCATCGCAACGCGTACAGTCCCGCCGCTCGGGCAGGCCAGCCAGCGTCGCGCCTTGGTGGCGGCTCATCTCGTCATCCATGGGACCATCGTACCGCGGCCCGCGTCGGTGACCACCGCAAAGGCACCATCGTCGGTGCGTATCAGCTCGATGCGGCGCCCGTCGGGGCCGCGCGGCGGGCGGCCCAGCGCTCGCCACCACGCGTCGAGGTCCGCCTCGAACCCATGCAGCACGAGCTCCACGGGGCACGTCTCGACCGCGCGCAGCCAGCGTCGCACCACCGGCGGGCGAGCCGGCAACACCGCCTGCACCGCCCGGCTGCGGTACCACGGGGAGGGTGGTGGGGCGGTGTCGACGCTGAGCAGCGCTCGACGGGTCGCCACCCGGCGGGCACCGACCTGCGCACCGAGCTCGTCGTGCAGCCGGGCACGCACCGCCGCCGGCGCGACCTCGATCAGGTGAGCACCGATCGGCCCGACCGCCAGGCGGGGAGCGCGCTCCGCCCGGAGCCTGCTCAGGCCCTCGGGCAGCAGCGTGGCGCTGGCCCGTGCCGGCACCCGGGAGCTCGAGGTGCCCGCACCGGTGGTCGCCCGTAGCACCCCGAGCCAGACGGTGGTCTCGTGCAGTTCACCGTGTCGTTGCACGAAGCCGACCTCGGCGTCGGCGGGCAGGTCGGGGTCATCGAGGTCGACCGCCGGCGACAGCGTCAACGCGATCCCGGCCGCAGCGGGCCGCACCCGTGCCAGCACCCTTGGCACCTCGGGTTCGTGGTCGCGCAGCCGGCGCACCCGTCGTCCGTCGCGCCGCCGGGACGGGTCCACGTGCACGATCGCGCCCCGGGGCACCTCGACGTCGTCGAGATCGGCGAGCACCACCTCGACGTCGAGGTTGCGCGTGCGGGCGTTGTGGGCGAGCAGCGCGGCGCGCAGCGGGTCGCGCTCCACCGCCCGGACCGACAGCCCGGCCGCGGCCAGCGCCAGGGTGTCCCCACCGGCTCCGGCGCACAGGTCGAGCACGACGCCGCCTGGCGCCAGCACCTGCGCGATCCGCGCAGCCCGCCACGCGGAGACCAGCGGGTCACTGGCCTGCTCGAGCGCCTCGCGGGTCAGCAGCAACTGCTCCGCGTCGGGGAAGGTCGCTCGGGCCCGGCGCCGCGTGCTGGCCGCGTCCAGGGTCAGGGCGGCACGCTCGGGGTCCAGGCCCTCGCGGCGCAGGGCCGTGGCCACCGTCAGCTCGGGCCGTCCGGCGTCCAGCCCGGCCGTCGCCCCGGCGACCGCCGCCTGCCCGGCCGCCCCGACCAACCACTCCCCCAGCGCACGGGTGTCCATGAACTCCCCTCGACCCGGCGCACGCTACTTGCCGGCCAGCGACGCAGCCCCCTCGGCCCGATCGGTCCGCAGCCGGTACCGTCCGGGCATGGAACTCCTTCGTTTGGATGTCCCGCCCGACCGGCTCGGGCCCGAAGCCGTGCTCGTCGTGTCGATGGACGGGTGGACGGACGCGGGCGAGGGCGGGAGCCTCGCCGCCCGCGCCCTGCGCGAGGGAGGTGAGCGCCGCCGGGTCGGGCAGTTCGATGCCGACCAGCTCTACGACTACCGCGATCGTCGGCCGGCCCTTGCCATCGACCGCGGCCGGCTCGGGGTGCCGCAGTGGCCCACGCTGGTCGTGGACGAACTCGTCGGGGACCAGGGGCCCCCGCTGCTGCTGGTGCACGGCGCGGAGCCCGACCTGCGCTGGCGCACGCTGGGCGCGGATCTCACCGAACTGTGCGAGCTCGCCGGTGTCCGGCGCTACGTCGGGCTGGGAGCGGTCCCCGGACCCATCCCCCACACCCGGCCCGTGCAGCTGATCGGCACGTCCAACGACGAGGACACGCTGCGCCGCATCTCCCGGCCCCACGAGCAGGTGGTGGTGCCCTCCTCCTGTCAGGTGGCCCTGGAGGCGACCCTCGCAGCCGCCGGGCTGGACACCCTCGGATTGTGGGTGCGCATCCCCCACTACGTCGCCGGCGACTACCCCGACGCAGCCCGGGCCCTGCTCGAAGCCCTCCACGGGCAGCTCGGCACGCCGGTGGAACTCACCGACCTGCAGGTCGCCGCCGCCGAGACCCGCGCGCGGCTGGATCTCGCCGCCTCCGGCTCGGACGAGATCCGCGAGCACGTCGCCCAGCTCGAGCGGCTCTACGACGCCGAGATCGAAGCCGAACGGCTGGTCACCGCCGAGCAGGAACCTCCGATGAGCGAGGAACAGGTGCCCTCCGCGGAGGAACTCGGCGCCGAGATCGAACGCTTCCTGCGCGGCCGCGACTGACGCACCGGCCGACCCCCGACCCGCTCAGAGCCGGAAGTCGGGGTCGGCGACCGGCTCGTCGATGTCCATCTGGGCCTTCTGCAGCCGGCCGGAGTGGTCCCAGTTCAGCGACTGCCAGGTGGTCACCTGGTCCAGGACCCACACCCCCGACTGCCGGGCTCCGACCCCCGATCGGCCGTTGCCGCCGAAAGGCAGGTGCGCTTCGGCGCCGGAGGTCGAGTTGTTGACGCTGACCATGCCGGCGCTCACCCCGGCCCGGAACGCGAACGCGTGGCTCGGGTTGGTGGTGTAGATCGCCGCCGACAGGCCGTAGCCGTGGTCGTTGGCCAGGTGCAGCGCCTCGTCGAAGGTCGCGAAGGTCGTGACCGGCACGATCGGCCCGAAGGTCTCGTTGCGGTACAGCGCATCGTCGTCGCGCACCCCGTCGACGATCACCGGGTGCTGGTAGAGCCCACGGTCCGGATCGCCGACGAACCCGGCGCGCGGGCTGCTCGCACTGATCCGCCCCGTCGCCGACGAGCCCGACACCCGGTGGTGGGGTTCGATCTCGTCGAGCCAGGTCTCGAAGTTGCGGTCGAAGCGCTCGCTGATCATCGGCCCGTACACGACCGCGCGCATCGGGTCGCCGATCGGTGCGGCCTCGACCGCCCGCGTGAACCGGGCGAGGAACTCGGCGTGGATCGACTCGTGCACCACGGCCACCCCCAGCGACGTGCAGCGCTGCCCCGCGGTGCCAAAGCCCGAGAACAGCGCACCCTCCACGGCGAGGTCGAGGTCGGCGTCGGGCATGACCACCAGCGGGTTCTTGCCGCCGAGCTCGAGGATCGGGGAGACCAGGTTGCGCCCGCACAGCGCGCCGATCTGCTGGCCCACCGCGGACGAGCCGGTGAAGCCGACCTTGTGGACCGTGCCGGCCTCCAGGGTCGTGCGCAGGCCCGCGGAGGTGGCCGGGCCGTCGGCCAGCACCAGCTGGACCGCGGCGGGGGGGATTCCGGCGGCCTGGATGCAGCGCACGAACGCGGTGGCGGTCGCCGGGGCGTACTCCGCCGGCTTCCACACCACGCTGTTGCCCGCCAGCAGCGCCGGCACGAGGTACCAGGAGGGCACCGCCACGGGGAAGTTGCCGGCGGTGACGACCGCCAGGGTCCCGACCGGCTTGCGGTAGGTGAACAGCTCCTTGTCGGGCATCTCGGAGGGCACCGTCATGCCATACAGCCGGCGGCCCTCGGAGGCGAAGAAGATGCAGGTGTCGATCGCCTCCTGCACCTCGCCCAGCGACTCGGCCAGCGGCTTGCCGATCTCACGGGTGATGAGCTCGGCCAGCGCGGCCTTGTTGGCGCCGAGCACCCCGGCGAGCTGGTGGATGGCCACGCCACGGATCGGGGCGGGGATCGCCGACCAGGCGGCCTGCGCCACTCCGGCGCGTTCGGCCGCCCGCGCGAACACCTCGGCGTCTGCGAGCCGTACTCGGCTGACGACCTCGTCGAGCGCTGCGGGGTTGGTCAGCTCGATGGTGTCGGTGCCGGCATCGACCGGCTCGCCGTCGATCAGGGAGGTGAGGGTGGTCATGGTGGTCTCCGGGCGGCGAATCGGGGAGTCAGGGGCTCAGGCGGGTCAGGGGCTCAGGCGAGTCAGAGGCTCAGGCGGGTCAGGACCCGGTCGAGGGCAGCGACGGCCTCGTCGAGCTCTTCGGGTTCGACGGTCAGGGTCGGGCGGAAGCGCAGCGTGCGCGTGCCACAGCCGAGCAGGATCACCCGCTCCTCGGTGAACATCCGGGCGGTGACCTCGTCGCGCAGCGCGGTGTCGGGCAGGTCCAGGGAGCACAGCAGCCCCCGGCCGCGGACCTGCTCGACCTGCGGATGACGGGCGGCGAGCTCGTGCAGCCGCTCCAGCAGGTGCGCGCCGAGCTTGCCGGCGCGTGCGATCAGCGCGTCGCGTTCGATGACCTCGAGCATCACGGTGGCGCGGACCATGTCGACCAGCCCGCCGCCGAAGGTCGAGTTGATCCGTGAGGACACCGCGAACACGTGGTCGTCGATGTCGTCGACGTGGCCCCCGGCCATCACCCCGCAGACGTGGGTCTTCTTGCCGAAGGCGACCACGTCGGGCCGCAGGTCCAGCTGTTGGAAGCACCACGGGCTACCGGTCATGCCGACGCCTGTCTGGACCTCGTCGAGCACCAGCAGCGCTTCGTGCTCGTGGGCCAGGGCCTGCAATTCGCCGAGGAATCGGGCCGAGAGGTGGCGGTCCCCGCCCTCGCCCTGGAGCGGCTCGGCGACCACGCAGGCGATGTCGTGGGGGTGGTCGGCGAACGCCTGCCGGGCGGCGGCGAGCGAGGCGTCCTCGGCGGCGGTGTTGGCGGCGGCGTTGGCCGCCAGCGGGAAGCGCAGCGCCGGAGTGGGCAGTCGCGGCCAGGCGAAGGTCGGGAACCGTGCGGTCTTGGTCGGATCGGTGTTGGTCAGGCTCATGGTGTAGCCGGTGCGTCCGTGGAACGCGCCGGTGAGGTGCATGGCCTGCCCGCCGAGCGCCGGGTCGCGTCCGGCCGCCTCGTTGCGCCGTGATTTGACGTCGAAGGCCACCTTCAGCGCATTCTCCACCGCCAGCGCTCCCCCTTCGATGAGGAACAGGTGGGGCAGGTGCTCGACGCCGAGCACCCGCTCGAAGGTGGTCACGAAGTCGGCGAGCTCCGGGGTGTACACGTCGGAGTTGGCCGGCTTGTGGGTGCCGGCGCGGGCCAGACGCGCCTGCACGCTCGGCTCGGTCAGGGCCGGGTGGTTCATACCCAGCGCGTTGGAGGCGTAGAAGGTGAAGACGTCGAGGTAGGCCGTACCGCTGCGCGCGTCGACCAGTCGGCTGCCCCGGCTCGCGTCGAGGTCGAGCACGAGGTCGTAGCCGTCGACCAGCAGGTGGGGCTCGAGCCGGGACTTGACCTGTTCAGGGGTGGTGAACGGGGCCACGCGCGTCTCCTCGATCGGTGGGGCGGTCACGCGGCCAGCCGCGCGACGATCCAGTCGACGCAGGCGGTGTAGGCCTCGAGATCGGCGGCGTTGACCGCCGGGAACATGCCCA
>SLLJ01000065.1 GCA_007134165.1 Nitriliruptoraceae bacterium
CCGGGGAGCGCGGCCGGGAAGCGCGGCCGGGGAGCGCGGCCGGGGAGCGCGGCCGGGGAGCGGGGCCGGGCCCGGGGGGTGCGTCGGAGCCGGCGCCGACTCAGCGGCCGAGCAGTGTCGGCCAGCCGCGCAGGGTCGGCTTGTCGATCTTGCCGACCGGGTTGCGCGGCAGCTCCTCCACGATCGTGATGCTGACCGGGACCTTGACCCGCGTCAGGTGCTGCTGGCAGTGGGCCCGCAACTGCTCCTCGGTGACCGACGAGTCCGGGTAGCACACGACGTAGGCGACCGGCACCTCGCCCATGACCTCGTCGGGACGTCCGACGACCGCGACCTCGAGCACGCCGTCGACCTCGGCGAGGGTGGCCTCGATCTCCTTGGGGTAGAGGTTCTCGCCTCCCCGGATGATCAGGTCCTTGATGCGGTCCACGATCGTGAGGTAACCGTCCTCGTCGAGCACGCCGACATCCCCGGTGTGCAGCCAGCCGTCGCGGATGGTCGCGGCGGTCTCCTCGGGCCGGTTGAGGTAGCCCTGCATCACCGTCGGACCGGCGATCACGACCTCGCCGCGGGCACCGGGCGGGAGCAGTTCCTCGTCGAGGGACATGATCGCGATGCGCTGGCCCTCGATGGCCGGGCCGACCGTGCCGAGCTTGCGCACCCCATCGACCGGGTTGACCGCCGAGGCGCAGGTGGCCTCGGTCAGCCCGTAGCCCTCGACCATCACGAACCCGAAGCGCTGCTCGGCCCGGGCCAGCAGCTCGGCCGATACGGGTGCCGCGCCGCAGATCGCATAGCGCAGCGAGGAGGTGTCGGGGATGACCTCCTCGGGCAGGGCGGCGAGCAGCGCGAAGATCGCGGGCACCCCGGAGAAGTAGGTGGGTCGCACCTGCTCGAGGCGGGCCAGGAAAGGTTCGGGGGCGAAGCGGCCCATGATCGTGACCTGCGCGCCCACCGCCAACGGGGTGAGCACGCTGACCAGCAGCGCGTTGACGTGGAACAGGGGCAGGATCAGCAGGCAGTGGTCGTCCTCACCGAGCTGCAGCCGCCGGGTCATCTGCTCGGTCATGGCCACGAGGTTGGCGTGGCTGAGCATCACGCCCTTGGGGCGTCCGGTCGAGCCGCTGGTGTAGATCAGCAGGGCGATGTCGTCGATCGCCGCCTCGCCGCTGGGGACCGGGGGCAGTGCCGCCGGTGACTCAGACGTCGAGGTGGCCGCGTCAACGGCCGTGCTGCGCAGCCCCAGGCGCACCGCGAGGTCGTCGACCGCGATCGAGGGCAGCCCACCGTCCGGCGCCTCGGCACCGAGGTTGACGATCAGCCGGGCTCGAGAGTCACCGAGCTGGTAGTCGGCCTCGGTGGCGGTGAACGCCGGGTTGATCGGCGTGGCGGTCGCGCCCAGCCGCCAGGCGGCCAGGATCGTGAGCACCAACTCCACCCGGTTGGGCAGCATCACCGCGACGACGTCGCCGGGCCCGATGCCGTGCTGCCGCAGCAGTCCCGCCATCGCCTCGACCCGGTCCGCCAGCTCGGCGTAGGTCAGCTCGACCTCGTCGTCGCGCACCGCCGGCTGCTCGGCGAGGTCTGCGGGCTGGTTCCACGGCAGGTACCGGATCGTCATCGCGCCCTCCGCGCTGGTCGGCGTCGCGCACCGTAGTCGTACGCACCGGCCGCCCGGCGTCCTCCGGGTAGGTTGGCAACCGACGTCGAGGTTCAGGATCAGCGTGCGGGTCGTGGTCACCGGAGGCAACGGCAAGGTCGGTGGGGGTGCGGTGCGGGCGCTGATCGCGGCGGGTCACGACGTGCTCGCCTCCGACCTTCAGCCAGGGGTTCACGAACGTGGTCTGCCGGGGGAGCCGGCGTACTGGCAGGCCGAGCTCTCCGATGCTGGCTCCGTGCATGCGCTGGTCCGGGGCGCTGACGCGGTCGTGCACGCCGCGGCGATCCCCGACCCGCTGCAGGCGCCGCCACACGTGGTGTTTCAGAACAACGTGGTTGCGACCTTCAACGTCGTCGAGGCGTGTGTCCGTTCGGAGGTGGTTCGGCTGGTCTACATCTCGAGCGAGTCGGTGATCGGGTCGTTCTTCCCCGAGCGACCTTTCGTCGCCGACTACGCACCGATCGACGAAGACCATCCGGTGCGTCCCCAGGACCCCTATGCGCTGTCCAAGCACTTCGGCGAGCAGCTTTGCGATGCGGCCGTGGCGCGTAGCGACCTGGCCTGCCTGTCCCTGCGGCCGAGCTGGGTCCAGCACGCCGGCACCTACGCCCGCAACCTCGGCCCGCTGGTGCGCGACCCGACCTCCGAGGCCTCGCCGAGCTTCTGGAGCTACGTCGACCTCGACGACCTGTCCGACGCGATCGTGCTCGCGGTCGGCTCGGACCTGCCAGGGCACGAGGTCGTGTACGTCACGGCGGCGGACAATGCGGGCGGTCGGCCGCTGCGCGAACTGATCCGCGCCGTCCACGGCGAGGTGGTGGAGATCCGCCACCTCGACCGCGAGGATGCGTCGGGAACCTCGATCGCAAAGGCCCGGCGACTGCTCGGCTACGCGCCGACGCGTTCATGGCGTGACCACCTCGATGACGAGGGTCGACCACGCGCCTGAACACGTCGGACACGTTGCCTCATCGAGTTGCGTGCATGCGCCAACCGCCGCTGCGATCGCCGACCGCCCCCTGGATCGCGTTGGGCGGCACGGTGGCCTGGACGTGGGCTTGGTTGGGAGCTGCGGTGCTCACCGGTCGGCCGTGGCTGGCGTTCCCGACGGTGCTGCTCACGGTCACGGGACTGCTCGGGCCGGTGATCGTTCCGTCGGTGGTGATCGCCCGCGGAGCCTGGCACGAGCCCCTGTTGGTGTTCTGGCGCCGCTGCCTCGATCCGCGCACCCTGCCGCCGAGGTGGTGGGTGGTGACGACCGCGATCGTGGCGTTGCTGGTGATCGGCACGGCGGCGCTGTCTCCGACCGTGAGCCTGCAGCTGGGCGGTGGGCCGGCGTTGTTCCTGCTCGTCGGGATGCTGGCCGGTGCCGCCGAGGAGCCCGGCTGGCGGGGCTACGGGCTCACCGCGCTGCAGGAGCGGATGCCGGCTCTGACGGCGGCGCTGGTGGTCGGCGGGTTCTGGGTCGCGTGGCACCTGCCGCTGTTCTGGCTCGAGGGCACCTACCAGGCGACGCTCGGGATCGGCACCGCGAGGTTCTGGGGGTTCCACCTCGCGCTGCTGGCCGGGTCACCGATCTACGCCTGGCTGCTCAACGCTTCGGGTGGGGTCGTGTTCAGCATCGTGTGGTTCCACGCCGCCGGCAACCTCGCCCGCGAGGCGCTGCTGGCCGGTGCCGACGTCGGCGTGGAGGTGGCGGTCGAGGCCACGATCGCGGTGGTACTCGTCGCGATCGGTTGGCGGCTGCTGCGCCGGCCGATTCCGCGGTGAGCTTCGACCTCCAGCGGGTCGGCCTCGGCGGTCGCGGACATCACCGCGAAGGCTGGCGACGGGTTGACGATCCACCACGATGTTCCGGTCACGACCGACGTCGCGCAGGTGCGGCGCACGCGGTGAGGCGGCACCCGCGCGGGCCACACGGCGGTCTTCGGATCCTCAGACCCGACCGAAACGTTCCGCCTCGACGTTGAAGCTCTGTACCAGCTCCGTCGGGATCGACGGCTGGGTCCGCGCCAACGCGTCGAGCAGGTCGGCTGGGGTCACGACCGCGTGGCCGTCGCTGGCTCGTGCACGGTCGAAGGCCGCGGCGGCGGCACGCTGGGCGGCGAGATCGACGTCGCCCGGGGTGAAGCCCTTCGTCCGCCCCGCGATGTCGACGGGGTCGACGTCGTCCGAGGTGGCGATGGGCAGCAGGGCCTGCTCCCACAACGCCTTGAGCGCCTGAGCGTCGGGCGGCCCGATCCCGATCAGAAGATCGAAGCGGCCCGGCCGCATGACCGCGGGGTCGACGGTCGCGACGAAGTTGGTCGCGCACACCAGCAGACGTCCCGGACGACGACGGAACTCCGGGATCGACTTGAGCAGTTCGTTGACCACGCCGGTGGTCGCCGGGCGTACGTCACGGCTGGGCGCCAACTCCTCGAACTCGTCGATGAACACCACCACGTGCTCGAGCCGTCCGAGGTCCTGGAAGGCGTCGCGGACCTCGTTCGCCAGGGATCCTTCGCCGCTGGCGAGCTTGGAGGGCAGGAGTTCGACGAAGGGCCAGTCCAACCGGCTGGCGATGGCTCGCGCGAACGTCGTCTTGCCGGTGCCCGGGGGGCCGAACAGGATGACGGTCGATGGTGCTCGCATCCCGACGCGCATGGCGAGCTCGGGTTCGGCCAGGGGCGCCACGATGCGGGACTCGATCAGGGACTTCTCACGCTCCATACCCG
Organism: Nitriliruptoraceae bacterium; assembly: GCA_007134165.1. Taxonomy (GTDB): domain Bacteria; phylum Actinomycetota; class Nitriliruptoria; order Nitriliruptorales; family Nitriliruptoraceae; genus SKJO01. The sequence continues at coordinate 4,378 of SLLJ01000065.1, forward strand.
CCACCTCGTCCCACAGGCCGGCGGAGCACATCTCGCCTCCCCAGCGCTTGACGATGTGGACTTCTTCGGGCTCCAGTGACGGCTTCTTCTGGTAGCGGACCAGGCCCTCCGCCGCGACGAAGCCGCGGGCCTCCAGGGCGCCGCGTCCAGGGTGGTCGGGGCTGACCAGCGCGCTGATCCGTTGGACCCCCTGCTGCGACAGCGTCGTCTCCAGGTGAGCCAGCAGCGATGCCCCGATCGGCTCGCCGTGCCAACGCGATGCGACCCCGAAGGCGGTGATCTCCGCGGTCGGCCCGTCGATGCGGGCCAGCACGGTGCCGATGACCTCGTCGTCGACCACTGCCGTTGCGCCTACGGCTCCGTGCTGAATGTCGGTGACGATCCGAGCGAGATCCAGCGGTTCACTCTGGGTCGCGAGCGCGGTCTCCTCGAGGACTCGGAGCGCGCCGCTCAGATCATCGGGGGTGGAGTCCCGGACCAGTGGCGACATGGTGCTTGTCTCCCCTACACCCGTGCATTGTCCCCGATCTGCGGCGGGATGGCAGAGGTGGGTGATGGCCTCTGGTCGCGGTTCGCGTCTGGCCGCGCGGTGGACGGTTCAGCGATGAGGGCAGCCGTGGCCGCCGGGGTGCCGCCCACGATCGCCGCGAACCTCTCACGAAGACGTCCGGCCTGCTCCGGCACCCCGTCAGCGCGGGCCGGGGTGCTGGCACGCGGGCAGGTCGAGAGTGTGCCGGGATCGCATTGCTCACGGGAAACCGAGGCGGGGAGACTGACCGCCCCACGGCCGGACCAACCTCGCCAACCTCGCCAACCTTGCCAACCTTGCCAACCTTGCCAGCATCCGCATCCTGACCACCTGCGGCGAACGCGATGCGCTCATCGATGCTCGGACGCGAGCCGCTCCTCCGGGTCGTCGCCCCCGGGGGCGGGTGCCAAGGTGCCCGTGCCGGGCGTCCCGCATCCACGCCGCGCTGCCGCCACCAGGTCAGGACCCGACAACCTTCCCACGGTGGCAGGTCCGGTTCCTGCCCAGGGAGGAGCTCGGACACGCGGGCGCGACCTTGCAGCGCTGCGCGGCTGACTCCCGGCGAGTGCTCAAGGCCGCCGGCTGCACGCTCGTGACGACCCGCCTGGTGTCGGGATTGCTCGGCACGATGGTGCCGATCATGGCTCGGACGCAAGGTCGACCACGTCGGTGAGTTCGAGGTCGTAGACGACCTGCTCGGTGGTCAACACCGCCCAGGGGCTGCCCTCGTCGAACCAGGTCAGGGCGGTTTCGACGGGCTGGAGCTGCCTGTCGAGCTCCGACCAGTCGGTGACCTCGTTGAGCCACAGGGTGCGAGTGGCGTCGTCCTCGCCCTTGAAGCGCATCGACTCGAGCAGCCGCAGCAGGCCGGTGTCCGGGTCGAACCGGGCGACGAAGGTCTCCTCCTCGGCGTCGAAGGGGACCACCAGCACCGCGGTGTGCTCGTCGATCGACTCCCAGCGCACCCGGGGGTCGGTGACCCAGACCGCGGGCATCCACACCGCCTCGGCCCACAGGGCGAGGTTCGCGCCCTGGTCGACGTTGGGGCCCTCGACCACCCCCATGGGCAGCTCGAGGCGGGCGGTGCCGTCCTGGAACCGTTCGTCGATGGCCAGGATCCGCAGACCGAACCAGGTCGTCTCGATGCGGTGGCGGTAGGCCTGTCCGGTGTCGTGCAGGAACCGCCAGCGCACCGGCAGGGTGACTCCGGCGATGCGCATCGTGCCCCGGCCGCTGATCACGGCGGTGTCGATGATCGGGACCTGGTCGCCGTAGAGCTCGCGGTAGAAGCGGTCGACCGGGGCGGGCAGCCCTTCGGGCAGCGGCGTCGTCGCCGGGGCTTGTGCCGGGGGCTCGAGGTCCGCGAACGCACGGGGGGTGACCCGCAGGCCGCCCCAGCCGAGCAGCGCGAGTCCGGCCAGGACGGCCAGGATGATCAGCAGTATTCTCATGTGGCGGTCTCCTGATGCCAAGCGACGTCGTCGCCTGCGAGGAGGCGAAACGCCACCTCGGCACCCTACGTGCTGCGGTCGTGGACCGGCAGCCGGCGTCGGTGGTGGACGTGACGGCATGGCGCAGCCCCTCGCAGCTGCGAGTTCGGATGGACGGTGGCGGAGCCCGCAGGCAGACTCGGCGGTCCTCGAACGGAGCCCCGATCATGCCCCACGAGATGTCGGCCGACGAGCGTCGTGCGTTCCTGCTTGCCCCGGGACGCACCGGGCACCTCGCCACGGTGCGCGCCGACGGCCGTGCGCACGTCGCGCCGATCTGGTTCACCCTCGACGGCGACGACGTGGTGTTCAACACCGGTGCCGACACCGTCAAGGGCCGCAACCTACGGCGGACCGGTCGTGCGGCACTGTCGGTGGACCTGCCCGTACACCCGTATGCCTTCGTGCACCTCGAGGGACCGGTGTTGCTCGCCGACGACCATGACGGGTTCCGCGCCTGGACGCGAATCATCGCGGCGCGCTACGTCCCCCACGGCGAGGTGGAGGCCTACGCCGATCGCAATGCGGTACCGGGCGAGCTGCTGGTACGGCTCACCCCGCAGACCGTCGTGGCGTTCGACGACCTCGCGGGCTGGTGATGCGCGAGGGCGTCGACGGCCGACCGGCCGCGCCTCGTCACGTCCGCCCCGTGCTGGTCACCCGTGGGGTGAGCCGCGCCGCTCGAGCAGCGCCCCGTCGAAGCGTTGCAGGAGACGAACCAACCGGTGGTGCGAGCGGAAGAAGGTCCCCACCATCGCGATGCTGATCACGAACGCGACGAACGGGACCTGCACCTCGATCAGCGCGGTGGCCGGCGGCAGACCGTGAGTGGATGCTGGCAGGGTGAGGCGGAGCACGAGCAGGGTGAACGCGACGGCGAAGACCCCACCGGTCAGCGCGACGACACGCCCGAACTCCACCGGATCGAGGTCACGGTCGATGTCGTTGTCGAGCAACGTCGGCAGCGTGCGGGGCTCCGTCTCCGTCCCCGTCGGGCGGCCCTGGACATCGTCGCCGGCAGGCTCGTCAGTCGAGCGTTGGTCGGTCATCGCAGCTCCACCTCCGGTTGTGGTCCAGGCTAGGAGCCGCGGACGACCGGGCCCGACGCCGTCTTGGGATCGGGGGCGGTGGTAGGTGCGCGCTCGCGGGTGGACGGTGATCCCTGGGCCGGCAGCTGGTCGGCATCGGGCGCTGGGGCGCGGACGACGTCCAGCAGGCGCCAGACGAGGAACTCGTGCCGATTGGACCCGACGAGGCACGTGCGATGATCGTGTGGTGCGTGGATGCGGAGGGTGGCTGAGCGCGGTGGGCCGAAGCGGAGGGCTGACGTGGCCAGCCGACGTGGAGGGCCGGTCGAGGCGGTTTTGGAGGAGCCAGACGCGCGACCGTTAAGGTGACCGCATCGCGGAGGCGACGGATGCTCATTATTCGAGGTACCAAGAAGCTGCGGGATCGCATCAAGGGCGCGCCTGCAGCGGGCGGTGCGGTCTCGACGACCGCTCTCGGAGACTGGTTCGCCACCGGGCTGTTCTGGCGGCCGCAGGTGGCGCTGTTGGTCAACACGCGCACCTTCCTGCCGGTCTTCATGGAGCTCGCCCCCGCGGCCACGCTGCTCGACCGGATCCCGGAGGCGATCGAGCAGACGCTGCGGTCCCACGGGGTCGACGACGCCTTCGCGGCCGCCGAACGTGCTGCGATGACCGAGGTTCGGATCGCTCCGACAAACGACCCGAGCGTCCTTGGCGTGATGAACGAGTTCGCGCGCCTCGGCAAAGTCTTCGCGCCACACGGCGGGGGCGACCTGGTACGGCTCTCGCTGCGACTTGCGGCCACGCCGATCAGTCCGCTGCAGTCACGAACCGGGTTTCCCGACCGCGAACTGGCCGTCGCGGTCGGCGGAATCGACCGTGCCGAGGTCACGCCGCTCCATCCCGAGTTCGCTTCCGAGATGCCGACCACCGCCGCTGGGGCGAAGGGCGTGGTCTACCAACTCAAGGTCACCCTGCATGACACCAAGCCCCCGGTCTGGCGCAGGATCCTCGTGGACGGCGCCAGCACCCTCGAACAACTCCACGAGGCCATCCAGGCCGCGTTCGGGTGGTGGAACTACCACCTCCACGAGTTCGAGGTCGGCGCGAACCGCTACGGCATCCCGGATCCGCAATGGCAAGACTGGGGGCCACCGGTCGTCGACGAGCGCACGGTTCGGCTCGACGCCGTCGCCCGCTCGGGTTCTCGGTTCGAGTACCGCTACGACTTCGGTGACGATTGGCGGCACAAGATCCTGGTGGAGGACATCCGGCCCGTCGACGCAGCCGTGACCTTGCCGACCTGCGTCGATGGCCGCCGTGCCTGCCCGCCCGAGGATTGCGGCGGCACCTGGGGATACCGACAACTGCTGGAGATCCTGGCAGATCCGCATCATCCCGAGCACCAGGAACGGCGCGACTGGATCGGTGGCCCCTTCGATTCGGCAGCCTTCGATCCCCGGGAGTTCGACACGAACCTGCGCCAACTGCGCCGGGTTGCCCCGGACGGCTGAACGGGTACGAGCCGGTGCGCCTCGGTGCCGATCCCGCCCGATGATCGGCAGGTTTCGGACCAGGCGCGGAGCCGAACAGCCGCAGTCTGCGGATCGCGCGCCTGCGGCACACCGCCCGCGTTTCGGGCTCGCAGACCGTCAGAGCGTCCGCCAGCTCCCGGGCAGCCGTCTCGCACGCATGACCGGCCGTGCACCGTTCGTACTTGCCTTTGTCCTGTTGCCTTGGAAGGGGTCGTGGACCTCGCGTTCGGTCCCGACGATGAGGTGCGCCTCCTCGTCGCCCGTGTTGCGCTGCTGGAGCTCTCGGCGCGCAAGGTCGTCGCCAACCGCGATCCAGCGGAGCTGACGGTCCCCGCCGTCGCCAGGCTTGGCGGATGCTTCGACGAGCAGGGCTTGCTGGTGGCGAAATCAGATCTGGTGCCCGGGCCACTGGCGCGGCGAGAGGCGCTCGGTCACGCGCCTCGTGAGGGACGGGCCAATCGTTGTTCGGGACGGTGCAATCCGATGATGTCGACCTCAACGACGGTGCTGACGTTGGTGGTTGGCTCGAGGAGTTCAACGCTGGCCCGCCTGAGGATCGGAGCTAGATGCTTCGACCGGCGATGGTGCCAACGAGTGATTCGAAGAGACGATCGGTGAGCGGAGCTTCACGACCAAGCGCACGACAAGTCGGCCGACGTTGCACCTGACGTGGCCGTGGGCACGGTCTGCGAGGCTGGTCGAGGTCCGCAGGTACGAGCGCCCGGCGATGCAGGAAGCCGGCCGAACGGTGATGAGCTGCAGACCACCCATCAGGCGCGGCAGGGGCTGCCGGCGTTCGGCATCGCCACCTTCGTGGGCGTGGACCGGGTCGAAACGCCGGTCGGCAGCGAGGGGCGTGGCGAGGTCGTGGCGTTGACCGAGCTCGACGACTTGGATCGCGCACCGGCCCTTGGCGGGCGCGGCGAGCGCACTGGTCGACACGCTATGGACAGCAACCGAGGACGTCCGGCGCGGGGAGAGATGGCCTCGTCCGTGCCCAACGACGTTGGGTTGGTGAACGGTGTTCCGACCTCACGGTTGTCCGCTACTCCGGGAGGTACCCAAGGCACTCTTCGGGTTGCTGGGACGGGCAGCCGGCTGGGCCCGATGTCGTGGTGGCGGGAGCGCAGGGCGGCCGCAGGGCGAGGAGCCCGTCGGCGACGGCGCCGGACGGGCTCCTGGGGGTGTGGCGAGGGGCAACTGCCGTTGCGGTGATGTTTGATCAGGCGTCGCCGGCCGCCTCGGCGGTCTTCTTGACCGAGGTCGCGGCGGCCTTGGTCTGCCGCTTGGCCTGCTCGGCCTGCTCTGCGGTCGCCTCGACGGTCTTCTCGGCGGCGCCCTTGGCGGCGGTCGCGGTGCCCTTGGCCTTCGCGACGGTGTGCTCGACGCCCTTGCGAGCGGTCGTCGCGGTGGCCTTGGCCTCGGTGGTGACGTTCTCGGTCTGCTCGTGGGCGGTCTCCACGGCGACGTCGGCGGTCTTGGTCACCGAGGTGAACGCACCCTTCAGTTGCGAGCGGGCGTTGCCGGCCTGGGTGAGGACCTTGTCGATCCGCTCGTCCTTGCGGATGTCTTCGGCCAACTTGCGGCCCTCGTCGGCCTTGGCGTCGAAGCGCTGCAGGTACGGCCTCATGCTGTCCTGGAGGCGCTCGCGCAGGTCAGCGAGCGACTTCTGGGTCTTCTCCGGGACGTCGCGCAGGCCCTTGACGCGCTCTGGCGCGTCCTCGACAAGATGCCCGGCGTCGTCGCGCAGGCGATCGATGCGGGTCGGCAAATCCTTTGCGTACTCGACCACGTCCCCGAGGATCCCGGCGGTCGCGTAGCCGGCGTCCTCGAGGACGGCCTTCAACTGACGATCTGGCAGGCAGACGATCTCGGGGGTGGCGGGCTCGGCGGCCGTGGTCTTGCGTGTGGTCGTCTTGCTGGCCGTGGTCTTCGCGCTCGTCTTCCGGGCGGCCGTCTTCTTTGCGGTCTTCTTGGCGGCGGGACGGACGGTGGTCTCAGCCATGGTGGCCTCCTGCGGGGGTCCGGGGGTGGGTCGATGCGGCGGTGAGGTCAGGGAAGGGCACGGCTCTCCCGGCCCCACCTCTTGTTGCTAGCAAGTGTATGCCCAAACGCTTGCTCAAGCAAGCGCTCCGGAAAGGTCGACCGGAGAGCAACGGCTGCAGCCCGCTCCTTGGGCCTGAGTGCGTGCGGCGGTTAGCGCGCGACGACTCGTGGCGCGAGCACTTCGCTGAGGAAGTGCAGGTCAGCGAGCAGTTCGGCTCGCTCCGACTGCGGGCCGAGCATCTCGTCGCCGGACTCCTCAGCGACCACCTCACCGAGGAACTCGAGGTCAGGGGCACCAGGGACTCGGGGGTACTGGCGGACCGCCCCGACGTTCTTCCTCGTCGCTGTCTCCGGTCTCGACTGCAGGCGAGGACAACGGTAGAGGACCAGTGGGACTGGTCTGCCCTGCATCGCCGGAACACGCATCCCCGTGGCGATGCTGGTGCGGATGGTCGCTGCGGGCACCCCGACGGAGACGATCCTCGCTGAGTACCCGCAGTTGACCGAGGACGCTATTCGTGAAGCCCTGAGGTTTGCGGCCGCCGACGTCGACCAGCTGGTCGTGCCGCTGGATCAGACCGTCTGAAGCCGTTGGTCGACGAATCCCTGCAGGATGCCGTGGCTCACCGGTTGATCACGGCCGGGCACGACACGACCCACGTCCGGGTC
>SLLJ01000362.1 GCA_007134165.1 Nitriliruptoraceae bacterium
GGCCGTGGTTCGGATCGGCCGTGGTTCGGATCGGCCGTGGTGCGGACAGGCAGCGGGGTCACGATGACGTACCTGCGGCCTGCTGCCATCAGCCTGCGGGTTCGAGGTTGCTGACCGGAGGGAGGGCGGACCGCTCATGCTTTCGGCTGAGCCGCTGCCGGCATGCGGTGCCTACGCTGTGCCGATGGTCGCGAGCAGCCTCCGGGCACTGTGGAACGAACGCCGCCCCGCAGGAGCACCCACCCGGGTGTGGCGGGACTGGGCGCTGCTCGCCGTGGTTGTGGCGGGCTCGGCCCTCGAGGTGATGGTCCGTGAGGACCGTTCGTGGCTGGCGATCGTGCTCGCACCCAGCGTGGTGATCGCGCTGAGCCTGCTGTGGCGACGCACCCGGCCCCTGGCCGCGGTCACGGTGGCGTTCGGCACGCTGCTGGTGTTCGACCTCGCACGCCTGATGTTCATCGACGTGACCGCGCTGTCCAGCGTCGCGGCAGCACTGGTCCTGTCCTACGCACTGCTGCGCTGGGGGTCTGGCCGTGAGACCGTCCTCGGCCTGGTGGTCATCGCCGTGTGGCTCGCGGTCACCCACCTGCCCGACCCGACCTCCCCGGACGAGGTGCTCGCCGGGTACGGGTTCTTCCTCTTCGCGGCTGCACTGGGCGCTTCGGTCCGCTTCCACACCAACGCGCGCCTGCGTGACATCGAGCAGACCAAGCTACGCCTACGCCACGAGCTTGCCCGCGAGTTGCACGACACGGTCGGCCATCACGTGTCGGCCATCGCGATCCAGGCACAGGCGGGCCTGGCTCTGGCTGCCTCGGATCCTGATCGTGCGGTGGCGGTGCTCGAAACCATCGACCAGGAGGCGTCACGCACCATGGATCAGATGCGCACGATCGTCGGGCTCCTGCGGGAGCAAGGGGCGCCGGATCTCGCCCCCCAACCGGGCCTGACCGACATCGAACGCCTTGCCCGTAACGTTGGCGACTGGCCGCGCATCGATGTGCACCTGTCCGGAGACCTCGATGACCTGGCTCCCGCGGTCAGCGCCGCGCTGTACCGCATCACGCAGGAAGCCATCACCAACGCAGTGCGCCACGCCCGCAACGCCACCCGCGTGAACGTCGAGGTCGGTGGTGACCCGCACCGGGTGCAACTGACCGTGCACGACGACGGGGACACGGTCCCCACCAGCCCGCACACCCCCGGCTACGGGCTGCTCGGAATGGCCGAGAGGACCTCACTGCTGGGAGGTGAGCTGCGAGCAGGCCCCGATCCGAAAGGGGGCTGGACCGTCAACGCCACCCTGCCGGCCAGCCGCCCGACAACGGCCCTGAACCGCGCCGTGCAGCCGCCGTCGTGAGCGCGCCCATCGGTGTGCTCGTCGCCGACGATCAGGACATCGTCCGGGCCGGACTCACCATGCTCCTCGACGCCCAGCCCGGCATCGAGGTCGTCGGGCAGGCCGCCGATGGCCTGCACGCCGTCACCCTCGCCCGCCAGCTACGACCCGACGTGTGCCTGTTCGACATCCGCATGCCCCACCTCGACGGGATCGAGGCGACCCGACAGCTCGCCGGCCCGGACGTCGCTGATCCGCTCGCGATCGTCGTGATCACCACCTTCGACCTCGACGAGTACGTGCACGGTGCGTTGAAGGCCGGCGCGAGAGGGTTCCTGCTCAAGGACGCCGGACCGGCACTGCTGACCCAGGCCATCCACGCCGCCGCCCACGGAGACGCACTGATCGCCCCGAGCATCACGGCGCGGCTGCTCGCCACCTTCGCCAACTCGCACTCTGGCGCACCACCGACCCAACCCATCGAACCGCTCACCAGCCGCGAGGAGCAGGTCCTCATCCCGGTCGCCCGGGGGCACACCAACGCGGAGATCGCCGACGAGCTGCACATCAGCATCAGCACCGTCAAGACCCACCTCGCCAGCCTCATGCGCAAGCTCGACGCTCGCAACCGCGTCGAGATCGCGATGTGGGCCCACGAGACCGGACGGATCAGGCACTGACCACGGCCCGCATGAGCCCCTACTCACCTCGACGACCTCCGTTACCAGCCGCATCCGCCCGTTGACCGCGCCGGCTGAACGGATGGATCCTCCCCCCGATGTCACCGAGTCGGGGGCTGCGTCGTCGTGACGACGACAGCTTGCCCCGGCCCGTGCAGGGCTGGAGCGACCAGTTCGGCTCGGTCCGGAACGCCGGTGCGGCTGGAGCATCCTGGCGACCGGGCCTCGAAGGTCCGTCACCGTCTGCGGTGCCACTCGACGAAGCTGTCGAGCCGATCACGGTGAGCAGGGTCCTCGGTGCCGCCCAGCACCGTCTCGATATCGACCGTGCCGCCCGTCCCTGTCCTGCCGCGCTGCCGGATGGGTGGGTCACCGAACGGCCGCCTTGGCCAGGGTCGGCTGGCCGTCGTCCGCGAACCTGAGGAGCCTCACGGCGTGCAAGGCGACCTTCGCCTCGCTGTGCTCCGGGTCCTCGATGGCCGTCCCCAGCTTCCGGGTGATGCGCCGGGCGGCGAGGAGGAGCCGGAACCTTCCGTCGCTCGGGCCACGCGCCAGGTAGCTCTCGAACGCATCCTTCTCATCGGTGCCGAGGCCTTGGAGGCGACCATCGAGCGGCCACGCAGCCGTCATGCCAAGCACGGTCGAGCAGCTGGATCCCACGAGCTTCCAGGAGCGAGGGCCCCGTCCAGGACGGAGCCGACGAGCGCTAAAGTGTCGGCGATCACCGCTGCCAGCGAGTCTGGAACGTCAGTGTCCAGGCCGGCTCGGACGAGGTAGCGCCGCCAGCCATCCTGACCCTCGACGGCCAGCCGCGAAAAGACCCCACCGAGTCGTGCTAGGGGCACGTCACGGTGATCGGCGGTCGCGACGGGCGTCGCAGCGGCTGCGGTCATCGCGCCCCTGCTGACCACGGTCTCCAGCGTCGAGGTGTACCTCGAAGCCGACACGCCAGCCGGCCTCGATACGCGTTCCGCTCGGA
>SLLJ01000072.1 GCA_007134165.1 Nitriliruptoraceae bacterium
CCCGCTGGGCGATCCACCGATCGACATCACCGGCACCCTCCGGGAGGTCGAAGTCGACCATGTCGGTCGCGTAGCCAACGACGCCACCGATGACCGCGAACACGCGTACCGCGAGCTCCAGATCGGACGGATCAGGTAACCGGGTCGCGGCCACGCGGTAGTCGTCGGGGAGCATGACCAGCTCCAACCCGGCCCGACCGCGAAGCGCCGCCTCGCCTGCGGTCAGCGACCGCATCATCGCAACCGCCGAACCACACAACACCATGCGCGCCCGACCGGACGAGGCGCGCCCACCTGGCCCGAACGTCGACGCGATGACCGAGGGAAGCGACCGGTCTGCCTCCAAGAGGTACCCGAACTCGTCCAACACCACCGGGACCGCCCGCTCACCACCCAACCGCAGCAGCTGGGTCAACGCCTCCTCCCAGGAACGCAGCTCTATCCGCCCGACCCCGAGGTGCTCGCCCAGTGCGCCCCCGAGCCGCTCGAGGTGAACCGGGGTCTCCACCCGCGTGGCCTCGAAGTAGAAGCCCCCACGGCGCCCGACCTCGTCGACAAGCAGGGTCGATTTCCCGATGCGGCGCCGTCCATACAACAACCCGAGCGTCGGCCGCTTCGCACGCCCATCGAGGAACGCACGCAACGCAGCGACATCCCGATCCTGTGGCACGACACCCACCCCCTCATGCTGTTCTTCACGATAGTATCACGCTCCATAGCATCAGTGGCGCAGGGGTCGGTACCGGCGTAACCTCGGCCCCGGCCTGCCCTCACCAGGCTCACCGTGCGCCGCACCCACACCGAAGAGTTCGGGGGCACCGCCGCCCTGGAACGACTCCTACCCGCAGACTGAAACCACACGTCGACCGGTCGACTCACCGGCCCGAACGGCCGCTGCCTACCCGTGCACGGACATCGAGCGTCCCGGCACGCAGCTCGTGCATGGCGTCCTCGAGGACCAGTTCCAGACACAGACGCGTGGCATCGTCATCCCCGCCGGCGTCCACCAGTTGGCCCTGCAGCTCGTCACGGTCCGCGTCCAGCACCTCCAGCAGCGGCAGCTGCCCGAACACCGGCAACAGCCGGTCCTTGAGCGCAGCCGCGAACCTCGCCCGGTCCGGCTCATCGTGAAGGAACTGCGCCAACCACCTCGCCGCGTAGGCGGCGAACGTCACCGACGCGGCACGACGGCGCATGGCCACGGCCGCACGCGTCTCGCTCACCCAGATGCGGGCGTCGTCCTCGGTCGGCAACGTCGCCGTGTAGCGCTGGCGATCGAACATCAGCCGTGCCCGGAAACGGCCCGACGGCAACCGGTCGATGGCCACCCGCCCCCTCCCCGCCTGTGGACAACCACGCTACGCACACCCACCGATTTGTCACGATTTGGGTTGGCGGCCCTGTGGACAGCCGCTCAGACGGAAACCCGAAAACGAGAAATTCGGCCTCCTAGAGGGTTCTAGAAGGCCGAATCCGAGAAGCGCGCTGGGAGGGATTCGAACCCCCGGCCTTCTGATCCGTAGTCAGGTGCTCTATCCGGACTGAGCTACCAGCGCAGGTCTTGAGTTGTCCGCGGAGGCTGAGGGATTTGAACCCTCGAGGGCCTGAAAGACCCAACGGGATTAGCAATCCCGCGCCATAGACCAGACTAGGCGAAGCCTCCAGGCGCCCGCACGGCCGGTACGCCGCGCAGTCGGGGAAAGGGTAGCAGCCGTTCGTAGCGTCGGGCGACGCCCGCCGCCGGCGTCTGCCCCTACGCTGACCACGTGCATCCCTACGTCCACCGCCTCGTCCACCGCGTCCCGCCCCGGCTGCGTCCGGCGGCGACGCTGGTCGCTCGGACGGCAGACGGGGCCATCAGCGACCGCCTACCCGGGCTGGCCGCGGAGATCGCCTTCTGGGCACTGGTGTCCCTGCCTGCCTTGGCGATCGCCGCCCTGGCCACGACCACGCTGGTGCTGGACCAGGACGACGGTCAACTCCGCGACCAGGTGCTCGAGGCCGCACTCGACGTCGCGGAGATCGCGCTGACCCCCGAGGCCATCGACACCGCGGCGCGGCCGGTGCTCGAACTGCTGCTCGACACCAGCGGCGCGGGCGTGGTCTCTTTCGCCTTCCTCGTCGCGGTGTGGACCGCGTCACGTGCGGTGCGGGTCCTGCTCACCACCCTGGCGTTGACCTACGACCGCGCCTACCTGCGCTCGGCCTGGAAGACCCGGCTGGTCGGGGTGGCGATGACGCTGGCCGGGCTGGTGGTCGCCGCCGTCCTTGCGCCGTTGCTGTTGGCCGGGCCAGGCTTCGGAGCCACGCTGGTGGAGTGGATCGGCCGGGACCCGATCGGCCTCGCCGAACTGTGGCGCGTGGCCTACTGGCCCGCAACGGTGCTGTCGGCCACCCTGGTCATCGCACTGCTGTTCCACCTCGGCGTCCCGGGTCGCACCCCCTGGCGCCGCGACCTCCCGGGAGCGGTGCTCACCACCGCGGTGTGGCTCCTCGGCAGCGTCGCTCTGCGCACCTACGCCACCGTCGTCATCGGCTCGGGCACGAGCGCCTACGGGCCACTGGCCGGACCCATCGTGTTGCTGCTGTGGCTGTGGCTGACGGGGCTCGCGGTGCTGCTCGGAGGCGAGCTCAACGCCCAGATCGAACGGCTGTGGCCGACCGACCCGCAGCTTCCCGGGCTGGCGGAGACCTCGACCGACGACGAACCCACCGAGCAGGATCCGAAGGCTGCGCACGAGGCCGATCGAAGCACACCGTGACCCACCGTCGTCGCGGACCTCGAGGTGGGCGCCGTGTGCCGCCAACCCCAGGTCGAGCTCCACCTCGAGCGGTCAGGCGGCGAGCCTCGGTGCGAACCGCTCGGCCACACTCGCGACGCGTTCGGACCGGTCCGCCACCTCGACGCCCAGTGCACGTTCGCCGCCCTCGACGACCGCGTCCTCGAGCCGAATCACCGCCCGTGCGGATGCTCGGAATGCGAGCCACCAGCGG
>SLLJ01000385.1 GCA_007134165.1 Nitriliruptoraceae bacterium
AAGGTGACAACCTGATCGCTACTCGTCTCTGTGAAGATCGTGCCCAGCGGGGCAGGACCGACCAGACGCCAGTAGATCCGCCAGTCGCTGCTCACGTTCTCGAACGACACCCGCTGACCCTCCACCACCTCGAAGGTGTAGGCGTGCACCTCGCCCGGTGTGGCGATGGACCCGACCTCCTCCTTCAGGAGGACCGGCGCTGAGCAGGAACCGACCGCCGGATCGGGATCGGGCGTCGGGGTGAGATCAGGGTCAGGCGTGGGTGTGGGGTCAGGCACGGGGGTCGGGTCGGGGTCAGGCACGGGATCGGGCTCAGGCAAGGGATCCGGCCCGGCAACAGGATCGGGGTCAGCGAGGTACTGGTCGTAGCGGGAGAGGAACGCGGACATCTGACCGCGGTTGAGCGTGCCCGACGGGTTGAAGGTCCCGTCCAACTGGCCAGTGGTGATCCCGGTCTCCGCCATCCAGGAGATCGCATCCGCGAAGATGAACCCGGCCGGCACGTCCGGGAAACTTGGTGCACCGGCAGGCAGGTCAGGCTCGCCCGCATAGCGATACAGGAACGCCGCCATCTGCCCCCGGGTGATCTCTCCACCCGGATCGAACCTCCCGTCGGCACGGCCGGTGGTTACCCCCTCAGCCGCCAACCACGAGATCGCGGTGAAGAACACGTGACCGGCAGGAACGTCCGAGAACGTCGGCGCCCCGGCTGGCGGCGCCACCTCACCGTCGTAGCGGTGCAGGAACGCGGCCATGTGGCCCCGTTGCACGGTGTCACCAGGCCCGTAGGTCCCGTCGACCCGACCGGTGGTGATCCCTTCGGCGGCCATCCAGGCGATGTCGTTGCAGAACACGCTGTCATCAGCGACGTCCGGGAACTGGTTGGTCAACCGCGGATCACGGGTACAGGTCCCTGACGAGGCCAACCCGACCTCCATGGGCACCACGTCGGCGGCCGGCAGGCCAGCACCGACCTCTGCACCGGGCTCGGCGCCGACCGGCTGGCTGGCTCCCACCACCAAGAGAGCAACCAGCAGCGCCCCGCGCCGCAGCCCGGCCCTCGAACTTGCCGCACCCATGATCATCACCTTGGTTGTCCGCAGCCCACAATCGCGTCTTCCCCGGATGACACCGCGCAAAACCGGTAGGACAGGCCCTCTGACCCTGATCGACAGACCCGTCGACCCCAGCAGTTCCGCGCCGCGCCCAGCGACCGACGGGTATTTGATCCGCCGTTACGACCGGCCGTGGCCGAGAGGACCCCGTCCCGACCAGGATGCTGGCGGCTGGCAGCGAGAGGTTCGGGTCCATGCCAACCCCCGCCAAACCAACGCGCAAGGGAGACGACACGGCCGCACGAGCCGCCAGGACTGCGTCCCCCCAGCGACTCAGGTTGGCGTTCCCGCCGGTCGGCCGGGCAATGCCAAGGAGGCGCTCAGGGGCGCCCGGAGGACTCCCCGGTGCCGGTGACCTGCGCATCGAGGCGCTCGAGCGTGCGCCGCATCCCCTCGAGGTTGCGCTTGGGGAAGCCCGCGATCTCCAGCGCGAGCTTCGCGCGCGCCGTCGACCAGTCGAAAGTCTCGGTCACCTTCGTGCCACCCTCGACGTCCTCGAGTTCGTAGCGCCAGCGATGCCCGGAGAAGTGCCGCCAGGCGATGCGGCGGCCTTCCTCGAACTCCACGACCGTGTTGTCGACGGAATAGGGCGCCCCCATCTTCATCTTCATGCCGAACGACACCCCCTCGGCCAGCCGCTCGGGCCCATCGGTGACCGCTTCGGTCACCGTGCCCGAACCGTCGATGACCGGATGCATGGACGGGTCGGCAAGCAGGTCGAAGATCGCCTGCCGATCGGCAGCGATCACGCGGCTGGTCGAGACGTGGCGGGTCTTGGACACGGTCCAGCTCCTGGCAGATGAAGGTTCGGGCAGCACGATGTCGGGGCGGGGCGGGGCGGGCGTCGGACCCGCAACCGATCCATTGCTCACGTCCGCGTTCGGACCCGCAACGAGCACCGGGTCGGTCCACGAACGCATCCCACCATCAGCCGCGGATGCCATCCACGAGCAGGAACAGCCCGAAGGCCAGAAATGCCGCTGCAGCCACGATCCTCACCGCCCGCTCCGGTAGGCGCTGGCCGGCCAGCATGGCGAGCACCACCGCGATCCCGCTGGCGGCGGTCATCCCCGCCCCCGCCCCCAGCCAGGTCGGCAGCGCCGGTTGGGTCGAGGCCAGGGTCACGGTGGCCAGCATGGTCTTGTCGCCGAACTCCGCCACCAGGAACGCCAGCGTGACCCCCAGCAGCACCGAGCGCGAACCCACCGAGGTGGACTCCTCGTCCTCGTCCTCGTTGTCGAGCAGCGTCCAGATGCCAAAGCCGAGGAACAGCAGACCGCCCCCGATCGCCAGGGCGCGTTCGGGCAGGGCCGCACCCAGCGCCGCACCGACCAGCACCGCCGCCCCGAGCATCGCGAACGCGGCGATCGCGATCCCGGCGATCACCGGCCAGGGGCGATAGCGGGCCGCGAACGCCATCGCGAGCAGCATCGACTTGTCACCGAGTTCGGCGAGGAACACCAGCCCGAAGCTGGCCAGCAGCGCTTCCATCAGATCTCCGGATTCTGGTGCCGGAGGAGACGGTTGGGCGCACGCCTCGACCGGCACCCGTCGTGGGTATCGGTCGAAGGTCTCGCCCGCCCCGCAGCTCGCCGCGAGGCCGCGGTGACCGGGCCAGAAGCAGCCAGTGTGTCGATCACCGTGTTGGGGACTACTCCCCTTCGCGCCGCGGAGGCTAGCGCCCGGTCGTCCACGCCGCCAGCCGCACGCTCACATCCGGACCAGCGGTGCGTAGGCCAGCAGCAGCTGTTTTCGTCCATGGTCGTCGAAGTCGACGGTGGCCTCGGCACGGTCCTCGTCGCCGGCGAGCGCAGCGATGCGCCCGGACCCGAAGCTCGGGTGCAGCACCGCGTCGCCGACGGCGAACCCGTCGTCGC
>SLLJ01000400.1 GCA_007134165.1 Nitriliruptoraceae bacterium
CAGCCCGCCGACCAGCCCGCCGACCAGCCCGCCGGTCCGGCGAGCATCCGGGTGGTGAGCACCTACGTGCCCAACGGACGCGAACCCGGTCATGCCATGTTCGCGGCCAAGCTCGCCTTCCTCGACCGGATGGCCGCGCGCGCGCAGGCGCTGGCTGCTGCAGGTCCGACGGTCATCGCCGGGGATGTCAACGTCGCCCCTGAGGACCGCGACGTGTGGGATCCGGCCGCGTTCGTCGGGGCGACCCACGTCACCACCGAGGAGCGCGACGGACTCGGGGCCGTGGTCGCCGCCGGCTACGTCGATGCGTTCCGGGCGGTCGCGCCCGACGAGGACGGGTTCACCTGGTGGGACTACCGCATGGGGGCGTTCCGCCGGGGGATGGGCATGCGCATCGACCTCGCCCTGGTCAGTCGTGGACTGACGGTGACCGGGTGCGAGGTCGACACCACCTTCCGGCGGGTGAACGCGGCCGGGGACAAGCCCTCCGACCACGCCCCGCTGGTGGTCGAGTTGCCTGGCTGACCGGACGCGGGGCGCGGCACCCCGCGCCACGCATCCCCGGACGCGTCAGTCCCAGGTACGCACGTCGTGCACCGGTCCGCCGTCGGCGGGCAGCGCCTCGGCGGCCACCACCTCGACGTTGAACCGCAGCCCGTCACGCACCCGGCTCCGGATGGTGTCGAACAACGGAGCGGTGTCCACCCCGTCGGAGGTCACGACCTCACAGCGCAGTTCGTCACGGTGCTCGATGCGGTCGATGACGAACCGGAACGCGCTCACGCCCTCGAGCCCGGCCATAGCCGCGACCACTTGACGGGGGTGGAGGAACATGCCCCGGACCTTGACGGCGTCGCCGACCCGGCCGAGCCAGCCGCGGATGCGCGGGGTCGGCTCGGTGCTGGTCGTGGCGTCGGTCGCCCAGGCCGACAGGTCGCCGGTGCCCAGGCGCACCACCGGGGCGTCGGCGTGGAAGACGGTGACCACGACCTGGCCCTCCCGGCCGTCGTAGATCGCCGCACCGGTCGACAAGTCACAGATCTGCACGAGTGCGTCGGCCGGGACGTGCATGCCGTCGAGCGCGTCGCTCTCGTAGCCGAGGTTGCCACCTTCGGCGGTGCCGTAGCCCTGGCGCACCACCGGGACCCGCGCGGTGAGCCACTCGTGCAGGCTCGGGGGCAGCGGCTCCGCGGTGACGAAGGCGCGCTCGAGCACCGGGCCCGACCCCTTGGCGCCGTCCTCGTCACGCAGCGCCTCGAGGCGTTCGACCAGCGAGCGCAGGTAGCTCGGCAGGCCGATGTAGCCGGTGACGCCGAGGTCGAGGCAGGCGCGGGCCTGCAGGTCGAGGTTGCCCACTCCGGCCGGCACGACCCGGGCGCCGAGAGCGCGGGCGCCCTCCTCGAACATCGCACCAGCCGGCGAGAGGTGGTAGCCGAAGGCGTTGAGCACGACGTCACCGGGGCCGAAGCCGGCGGCGCGCAGCGCCGGGGCCCAACGCCACGGGTCGGGTACGTCGAGTTCCGCCTCGTACAGCGGGCCGGGGGACTGGAAGATGCGGCGTACCGGCGCGTCCGGGGCGACGAGCCCCGCGAATGGCGGCTCGGCGCGCTGCTGCTCGAGCAGTTCGTCCTTGGACAGCACCGGCAGGCGATCCAGCGCCGCGACGTCCGTGAGTTCGTCGGCGCTCACGCCAGCCTCTGCCAGCCTTCGGGCCAGGCCGGGGCAGCGCTGGGCCGCGTCGGGCAGCACCGTGGCCACCCGCTCGTCGAAGGAGCGCGCGTAGCGCTCGACCTCGGGAAGGTTGTCGTTGGTCGTCATGATCACAGCCACCGCTTGCGACGCTTGTAGTGCTTGACGTCCCGGTAGCTGCGGCGCTCGCCGCCCTCGCCGAGCCCGAGGTAGAACTCCTTGACGTCGGGGTTCTCGGCGAGCTCACGCGCCGGCCCCTCCAGCACGATGCGGCCCTGCTCCATGATGTAGCCGTGGTCGGCGATCTCCAGCGCCCGCTGGGCGTTCTGCTCGACGAGCAGCACGGTCGTGCCGAGCTCGCTGTTGAGCCGCTTCACGATCTCGAAGATCTCGGCGACCAGCAGCGGGGCCAGGCCCAGCGACGGCTCGTCGAGCATCATGAGCTTGGGCTTGGCCATCAGTGCCCGGCCGATCGCGAGCATCTGCTGCTCGCCGCCGGACAGGTAGCCAGAGACCCGCCCGCGCATGTCCTGCAGGCGCGGGAAGTAGCGGTAGACCAGCTCGAGGTCTCCGCTGAAGTCGTCTTGGCGCGTGTGCGCGCCGGCGGTCAGGTTCTCGTGCACCGTGAGGTGCTCGAACACCCGTCGTCCCTCCATCACCAGCGAGGCGCCCATCCGTACGATCTGGGAGGCGTCGGTATGGGTGATCTCGGTGTCCTTGAACGAGATGTCGCCGTCGGTGGTCTCCCCGTGCTCGCTGGGCAGCAGACCGCAGATCGCCTTCAGGGTCGTGCTCTTGCCGGCCCCGTTGGAGCCGAGCAGCGCCACGATCTGCCCTTCGGGCACCTGCATGGACAGCCCGCGCAGCACGAGGATCACCTCCTCGTAGATCACCTCGACGTTGTTGAGCTCGAGCATGGCCGTGACCTCGGGTCGGTGGTCGGGTGGCGGGTCTTGGCGCCGGGCCGGGGGCACGCACGCAGGTGCGCGCCCCCGGCCCGGGTTGGATCACGGGCAGTACTCGGCTTCGAGCTCGGTCCACTCGGCGCCGTCGACGACCCACAGCGGCGAGCACACCATGCCGGTGCGCCGCCCGTCCTCACGAGGGGTCAGCGTCATCGGCAGGGACACGCCGCCGGTGTCGAAGTTCTCGATGGAGTCGAGCTCGGCGCGGATGCCGGGGCCGGTGACGTCCTCGCCGGCCACGATGAGGGACTCGATCGCGTCGGCGAGCAGCGCCATCTTGTACCAGCCCTGGGTGTAGTGCAGGCTGGTCAGCTCGTTGCCCTGACTCTCGAGGAA
>SLLJ01000351.1 GCA_007134165.1 Nitriliruptoraceae bacterium
TCCCCGGCGCCATCCCCGGCGCCATCCCCGGCGTCACGCCGGTGTACTCCGGCAAGGTGCGTGAGCTGTACGCGATCGGCGAGGACCACCTGCTGCTGGTGGCCTCCGATCGGGTCTCGACCTTCGACGTGGTGCACCCCACGCTGGTGCCCGACAAGGGCCGGGTGCTGACCGGGCTGTCCGCGTTCTGGTTCGCGCGGCTGGCTGGGGTGACGCCCAACCACCTGCTGTCGACCTCGACCAGCGACCTGCCCGGTGAGCTGCGAGCGGTCGCGCCGCAGCTGCAGGGCCGGATGATGCTGTGCCGGCGGCTCGAGATGGTGCCTTTCGAGTGCGTCGTGCGCGGCTACCTCGCCGGATCCGGCTGGCGGGAGTACCAGCGCAGCGGCACCGTGTGTGGCGTGCGGCTCCCCGCCGGGCTGCAGGAGGCCGACCGGCTGCCGGAACCGATCTTCACCCCGGCGACCAAGGCGGCCGACGGCGAACACGACGTCAATGTGCCGTTCGCGTCGGTGGTGGACACGGTCGGACGACACCTTGCGGAGTCGCTGCGCGCCACCTCGCTGCTGCTGTATGCGGACGCGGCCAGCTACGCCACCGAACGTGGTGTGCTGCTCGCCGACACCAAGTTCGAGTTCGGGTTGCATGACGGCCAACCGGTGCTCGCCGACGAGTTGCTGACCCCGGACTCCTCCCGCTACTGGCCGGCCGATGATTGGCAGCCGGGCAGCAGCCCGCCGAGCCTCGACAAGCAGTTCGTGCGCGACCACGTGCTGGCGGCCGGATGGGACCGAACCCCGCCGGCTCCGGCGCTTCCCGACACGGTGGTCGCCGCCACAAGGGCGCGCTACCTCGACGTCTACGAGCGGCTCACCGGCGAACCCTTCGACGCCTGGCTGGCACGACCCTGAGCGCCACGCCTCACGGCGCGGACTCGACGACCTGCTCGACCACCACACGGCCGGTGTCGTCGATCGTCCACACCTCGTAGCGGCCGGTGGCCGGCTCGGCGTTGCCGGCCTCGGTCCGGGTCAGCACCACGCCCGAAGCGCCCTGGTAGGCGATGGTGTCCCCGGCCTCGAGCGCATCACGGCAGGCGGCGAACCCGGTGCACGGGGTGCCCCCAGCGGTCAGGTCCACCAGCTGCGCCGCCATGGCCCCGCCGTCGGTGCTGCCCGCAGCGGTGGCGGCCAAGGCGATGAGCACCGTGCAGTCGTAGGCCTCGGCGGCGAACTGGGTGTCCTCGAGTCCGGTCGCAGCGCGGAACTCGGCCAGGAAGCCGGTCGGGTCCTGCCCGAGCCCGGGTGCCGTCCCACGCATGCCGGTGAGCGCCGAGGGATCGCCGGGGTCGACCAGGCCGGCGAGGTCGTTGGAGCGCAGCCCGTCGGCGCCGTAGACCGGGAAGTTGCGCGGGCCAAGCCCCTGTTCGATGAGCTCGCGAAGGATCAGGGCCCCCTCCTCGAAGCCGAGGATGGCGACCGAGTCCGCGTCCGAGGCCATGACTTGGCTCACCTCGACGTCGAAGGCGACCGCGTCGCTGTCGTAGACGAGTTCGATGGCGACGTCCGCTCCCTCGGCCTGAAGCGTTCGCAGGGTGGCTTCGAGCAGATCCTGGCCGTAGTCGTCGTTGCGGGCGAGCAGTGCGGGGTTGCGGTTGCCATCAGCGAGGATGGTGGCGGCGAGCACCGGACCCTGGAGCCGGTCGGACGGGGCGGTGCGGGCATAGCGGCCGTTGAGGTCCATGGTGGTGAACGCGATCACGGTGTTGGCCGGGGAGCACTGCAGCGCGCCGGCCGAGGTCACGGTGTCCGCCACCGCCAGCGACATCCGTGACGAAGCCGCCCCGATGATCGCGTGCACACCCTGCTCGAGCAGGCGCTCGGCGGTCTCCAACGCGATGCCGGGGTCGCCGGCCTCGTCTCCGGTGAGCAGCGTCACCGGGTGGCCGAGCACGCCGCCGGCGGCGTCGAGTTCTTCCACCGCGAACCGCACCGCCTCGATCTGCGGGGCGCCCAGAAAAGCCAGCGGGCCGGTCTCGGGCAGTAGGTAGCCCAGCTGCAGTCCGGGCGTGTCCGCCTCTGGATCCGTAGGCGCGGGCTCGTCGGGAGGTGGGTCGGCGTTGTTGTCGCGGTCAGGGTCCGTGGGATCCGGACCGTCGTCCGGGGGCTGCTCGGCGGAGGGATGGTCGGGTTCGTCCAAGCCCCGGTCGCAGCCGGCGGCCACGACGGCGAGCAGCAGCACCCCGATCGCTGCGGTGACCCCCAGCCCGCGGCCACGCGACCACGGTCGTCTCGAGCGCACCGAGCGCATCAGGTTGCCTGCCGGGCCGGGAGCGTCTTTGACCGCTCCGACCCTACTCGCCGGTGAGCCTCAGCGGCAACGACACTGGGGGCAGGGTGGCGCTCAGGTGGCCGGCACCGCGTAGACGATGTCGATGTTCTCGTAGCTGCCGGTGTCCGGGTCGAAGCGTCCGCCACAGGTGTCGATGACCAGTCCCGGCTCGCCGTCGAAGCGGAACACCCGCTGCATCGGGTACGAGCCTTTGACGATGCGCTCACGGGCGACGATCTGCCAGGTGGAGGTGGTGCCGTCGGCGTGGGTGACCAGGACCGGGTCGCCGGGCTGGCTGCGGCTGAGGTCGAAGAGCACACCCGGACCCTGGGTGCGCGAATCGACGTGGCTGGTGAAGAAGGCGTTGCCGGCCTCACCCGGCCGTGGGCCCTGCCGGTACCAGCCCACCCGCCGCACGTCGTCGGGCAGGTCGACGGCGCCATCGGGGTCGAGTCCGACGGGGTCGACGGGGGCCGCGGAGACACCCAGCGCCGGCAGGGAGATCCACACCGGTGGCGCCGGGCGTGTGCCCGGGTTCGCGCGAGCCTCGACCGGCAGCTTCTTGCGTCCGGCGTCGTCGGCGGCCGCCTCGGAGGAGGGCGATGGCGGGACCGCAGCGGGTGCGCTCGGCTCGTCGCGGTCGACGTTCGGCTTGGAGGCGGAGGGCCGATCGGGACTGGTCGCCGACTCGGTCGGCATGCTCCCCGGGGGGGTGCCCACATCGGTCGCGGCCCGCGTCTGCTGCCACAGCACCGGCGGGAGCACCAGCAGCAGCGCGCCGACGACGATCAACCATCGGTGCGCGGAGCGGGACATGGTGGCCTCGTACCGGAGAGGGGAACGACGTCAGGGGGAGGTGTTCGACCTCCCCCCGACGCGCAGCGGGCGTGGATCAGCGGCGGATGCGCACGGCGGCGAGGGTCGGGACGGCCAGGGCCAGAGCGCCCAGCGCCATCAGGACCAGCGTCCAGACCGGCAGCGACGTGGCGGCCAGGCCCGCA
This sequence comes from Nitriliruptoraceae bacterium, assembly GCA_007134165.1. GTDB lineage: Bacteria > Actinomycetota > Nitriliruptoria > Nitriliruptorales > Nitriliruptoraceae > SKJO01. The sequence goes on from SLLJ01000351.1 coordinate 3,333, forward strand.
GTGCCGGGCGAGTGCTCGGCCGACGGAGCCACCATCTCGTCCTCGGCGTCGTCGGCCATGGTGTCCTCGTCGCTGGCGTCGTCAGCGGCGTCGTCGGCGGGTACCGGGCCGACGGCGTAGACCAGCAACAACGTGTCCTCGGGGACGGTCACCTCGCCGAGGTCGATCGCCAGATCGGTGCTCCCGGCCACGCCGACTCCCACGCCCTCGAGGGTCGTGCCGCCAGGGACGTCGATGCGGGCGGTAACGCCGTTGGGCACGTCGTCCAGGGCCGCCTCACCGCCGGCGATGATCGCCACCTCGGGGAAGGCGGCGAGGTGGAAGGGCTGGATGCCGGTGGCGTCGGTCTCGTTGACGAACGCGTCGATGGTGGGGTTGCCCTCGGCGTCGAGGAAGGCCGCGACCGTGTAGCTGGTGCCGGCGTCGACGTCCGCGATCAGCGACAGGATCTCGTCGGTGGAACCGGCCGCGGCGACGCCGAGGTCGTAGGCGCCCGCGGGCAACTCCAGCACCTCGATGTCGCGGTAGGAGAAGGATTCGAGCACCGGCTCGCCATCGGCCAGCACGTCGACCTCGAGGCCTGGCACGCCGTGGACCACGACGACCTGGGCGCTGTCGTCGGCCGTGGGCACCGCAACCGGCTGCACCTCGATGTCGGGCAGGCCGTGGCCGTCGGCGACGGCCGAGGAGAGAGGTACGACCGCCAGAGCAGCCGCAGTCAGACCAACCGTCAGTGTGCGCTTCACAGAACTCGTCTCCCGGTAGGTGGGGGGGGGAACGACGAGGGTTCGCACAGCTTGTTGTCGAGGTTTGGTCCAATTTTTTACGGCGCTGCGATCGACCGGCGCGGCCTGCTCAGTCCCGCTGGGCGAGGGTCCCCAGGTACAGCTCGATGACCTTGGGGTCGTGCAGCAGCTGCTGGCCGGTCCCGGTGTAGGCGTTGCGCCCCTGGTCGAGCACGTAGGCGCGGTGGCAGATCTGCAGGCAGCGCCGGGCGTTCTGCTCGACCATCACGATCGAGACCCCGGTGGCGTTGATCTCCTTGGCACGCAGGAAGGCCTCGTCCTGCAGGGCGGGCGACAGGCCCGCCGAAGGCTCGTCGAGCAGCAGCACGGACGGCTCCATCATCAGCGCCCGGCCCATCGCGACCATCTGGCGCTCGCCGCCCGACAGGCCGCCGGCACGCTGCTTGCGTCGCTGCCCGAGCAGCGGGAACAGCGCCGAGACCTTCTCGAAGCGGGTGTCGAACTCCCGGGGCTGGAGGAACAGCCCCATCTCGAGGTTCTCCTCGATGGTCAGGCTCGGGAACACGTTGCGGGTCTGGGGCACGTAGCCCACGCCCTTGGCGACCAGCCGGTTGGCCGCGACGTTGCTGATGTCCTCGCCCCGCAGTCGGACCGACCCCGACCGGACGTTGACCAAGCCGAACAGGGCCTTGATCAACGTCGACTTGCCCGCGCCGTTGGGGCCGATGATGCCGACGAACTCGCCTTCGTACAGGGACAGGTCGCAGCCGGTGAGGATGTCGATGCCGGGCAGGTAGCCGGCGGTGACGTCATCGGCGATCATCAGCGGCTCGGTGACCGCACCGGTGCTCACGTCGGATCCTTGGGGTCGGTGCCGGGTTGCTCGTCACGGGCCTGCCCGGTTCGGGGCGGGGTCATCGTGCCAGTCCCCGCCCGGCCGCCGGCAGCCGCCACCGCGCTGGCTTCGGCCGTGGCGCCCGTGAGCGTGGTGGGGGTGAACCGGCTCTCGTCGCCATGGTCGGCGCCGAGGTAGGCATCGATGACGTCCTGGTTGCTGGCGATCGCATCCGGGGGGCCCTCGGCGATGATCCGTCCCTGGGCCATGACCACGACCCAGTCGCTGATGTCCATCACCACGTCCATGTCGTGCTCGACGAACAGCACCGACATCCCCAGGTGCGGCAGCTGCTTGACGTGCTCGAGCAGCGACTGGGTCAGCGCGGGGTTGACCCCGGCCATCGGTTCGTCGAGCATCACCATCGACGGCTGGACCATCAGTGCGCGGGCCATCTCCAGCAGCTTGCGCTGGCCGCCCGACAGCGTGCCGGCGAGTTCGTCGCGCATGTGCGCCAGGTTGAAGCGTGCGAGCAGTTCCTCCGCCCGGGCCTCGATCTCCTGCTCCTGGCTGCGCCACAGCGGCGCCCACAACGAGGCCAGCAACCGCTCGCCGCGCTGCTCGGTCGCCCCCAGCTTCATGTTCTCCAGCACGCTCAGGCGGGTCAGGGCCTTGGTCAACTGGAAGGTGCGCACCATGCCCAACCGGGCCACCTGGTGGGCAGCGACGTTGCGCAGGTTGTGTCCGTCGAAGGTGCCCGCACCGGTGTCGGCGACGTCGAAGCCGGTCATGAGGTTGAAGAAGGTGGTCTTGCCCGCGCCGTTGGGGCCGATCAGCGAGGTGATCGCACCGCGCTGGACCTCGAGGTGGTCGACATCGACGGCGATCAGCCCGCCGAAGCTGCGGCGCACGTGGTCGACGACCAGGACCGGGTCGGGTTTGGCGATGCCCGGCCGCGGCTCGAGGCCGACCAGACCTGCGGATCCTGGGGAGGGCTCAGCCATGGGGCATCATCTCCTGACCACCGGTGGGGGCCGGGTCGGTGGGGCCGCGCGGAGTCTAGGTGGGATCCCGGCCCCGTGCGGGCGGCTGGGGACGCGGCCGTCGGAGCCAGGTATCGTTTCGGGGCGCGGCCGCTTGGCCCGCGGCGGTCGACACCTGCGCCGGACCTCCGCCCGAGGTGATCCGCAGGGATCGAGAGGCTCATGCTCGTACTGGATCCCGACGTGCTCACCCTCGTTGCGCTGGGGGCGGCTGGCCTCTCGGTCGTGCTCCTACTGCTCGTCGGCGTGCTCCTGCTGCGCATTCGGCGGCTGTCGCGGGCGCAGCTGCGCGCCTTCGACGTCGGGGATGGCGACGACGTCGTCAGCGCCCTCGGGCGCCACGGCGCGCAGCTCGCGCGCCTCGAGGCCGACCTCGAGGCCCAGCAGGTTACGGCCGCGCGGCTGCGTGAACGACTGCGGGGCACCGTCTCACGGGTGGGTGTCGTCCGTTACGACGCGTTCGAGGACATGGGTGGCGCGCTGTCCTTCTCCGCCGCGCTGCTCGACGAGCGCGGCAACGGGCTCGTGGTCTCGGCGATCAACGGCCGCACCGAGACCCGGTCGTATGCCAAGGCGGTGCAGGCGGGGGAGAGCGAGCACTCGCTGTCGGCCGAGGAGTTGGCCGCCATCGATCACGCGGTGCGCCAGTCGCCACCCACGACCCTGCCGCCGATGACCGGCCGCTGGCGCAGGAGAGCTTCGTGAGCGAGGAGCCGGACCATCAGCCCCGCGTCGCCTTCCTCGGACCGGCCGGGACCTTCACGGAGACCGCCGCGCGGCTGATCACCGGAACCGAGGAGCCTGCGGACCTGCCCGCCTGCGGCGACATCCCCGAGGTCCTCCGCGTCGTGGACGAGCGCAGCGCCGAACGTGGCGTGGTGCCCATCGAGAACACGATCGAAGGCTCCGTCACCGCCACCCTCGACGCGCTGGCCTTCGACACCGGGCTGCTGATCCAGGGGGAGCTCGAACTGCCCATCTCCCTGGTGGCCGCCACGCGCCCTGACGTGCCGCTCGACGCGGCCCGCGAGGTCCACTCCCACCCGGTCGCGCTGTCCTCCTGCCGGCGCTGGCTGTCCTCGACCCTGCCCGAGGTGGAGCGCATCCCCGCCGCCTCGACGGCCCGCGCCGCCGCGCTGGTCGCCGGCTCCGGTGAGCCGCTGCTCGCGATCGTCAACCCACTGGCCGCCGAACGCTACAAGCTCGAAATCCGTGCCCGGGACATCGCGGACCGCACCGGCAACACCACCCGGTTCGTCGTCGTCGGCCACGACCTGCCGGTGCCCACCGGCTGGGACAAGACCTCGGTGGTGGTGTTCATCGAGGCCAACCGGCCCGGCGCGCTGCTGCAGTTGCTCGAGATCTTCGCCGAGCGTGACCTCAACCTCACCAAGATCGAGTCGCGGCCCACCAAGGCCGAGCTCGGCGAGTACTGCTTCTTCCTCGACGTCGAGGGGCACCTCGCCGACGAACGGGTCGGCGATGCGCTGGCGGCGGTCAAGCGCACCCATCGCGACATCAAGGTCCTCGGCAGCTACCGCCGTTCGGGTGCGCGCCGAACCGACGAGGCCAAGCGCATCGCGGCCGACGACCAGGCCTACCGCCAGGCGGCCACCTGGCTCTCCGCATGGCGTGCCCGCATCGGCACCGCCTCGACGTAGGCGCCACACCCCCGCGCGCCACGGAACCCGACGCCCTTCCTAGACTGAAGCCCATGATCGATCCACGCCTGCTGAGAGACGACCCCGACCGCGTGGCCGCCGCGCTGTCTCGACGTGGGGTGGACCCCGCGGCGCTCGAGCAGCTGCGACTGCTCGACGAGCAGCGCCGCGAACTCATCGCCGGGGTCGATGCCGCCCGTGCCGAGCAGCGCACGGCCTCTCAGGCGATCGGCCGGGCCGAACCTGCCGACCGGCCCGCGCTGATCGCGCAGGCTGGTGCGCGCAAGGGCGAGCTCGCCGCTCGCGAGCAACAGCTCGCCCGGGTCGAGGCCGACCATGCCGCCGCGTTCGCGCGGGTACCCAACCTGCCCCACCCCGACGCGCCCGACGGGGTCGAAGGTGATGGGGTGGTACGTGGCACCCTCGGTCAGCGACCCAGCTTCGACTTCCCGCCCCGCGACCACGTCGAGCTACTCGAGGCCGCCGACGCCATCGACCTCGCGCGGGGAGCGAAGGTGTCCGGCGCCCGCTTCGCCTACCTCAAGGGCGAGGGAGCGCTGCTCGAGTTCGCCCTGGTGCGCTACGCCATCGACATCGCCATGGAGTACGGGCACGTGCCGGTCATCCCCCCGGTGCTGGTCCGCGAGTCGGCGATGTACGGCACGGGTTTTCTGCCCACCGACGCCCAGCAGCTGTTCACGACCCGCGACGAGGAGTACTACCTGATCGGCACCTCGGAGGTGCCGCTGGCTGCCCTGCACCTCGACGAGCTGCTCGACCCCGACGACCTGCCGGTGCGTTACGTGGGGTACTCGCCGTGTTTCCGCCGCGAGGCCGGCGCGCACGGCAAGGACACCCGCGGCATCCTGCGGGTGCACCAGTTCGAGAAGGTCGAGCTGTTCAGTTTCGTGGCGCCGGAGGACTCCGACGCCGAGCACGAACGCATCCTGGCCATCGAGCAGGAGGTGTTCGACGGGCTGCAGATCCACGCGCAGATCGTGGACATCCCGGTCGGCGACCTCGGGGCGTCCGCGGCGCGCAAGTTCGACCTCGAGGCGTGGCTGCCCGGCCAGGACGCCTACCGGGAGATCACCTCCTGTTCGAACACCACCGACTACCAGGCCCGCCGGTTACGCACCCGCATCCGGGTGGACCGTGGCAACAACGTGCTCGCCCACACGCTCAACGGCACGGCACTGGCGGTGCAGCGGGCGATCATTGCGCTGGTCGAGCAGCACCAGCGCGAGGACGGCAGCGTCGTGGTGCCGGCCCGTCTGCAGCCTTACCTGGGGCGAGAACGGCTGTTCGCCGGCTGAGGCCCACCGCGTCGAGGGCTGGTCGCCTCCGCTTCCGGTGGACACGGGCAGGCATCCCGGCCCGTGGGGACGTCGAGGTAGGCTGCAGCGGCGGTGGTCGGTGCGGCGAGCACCGTACGCACCCCGGAGGGTTGGCCGAGCGGACGAAGGCAGCGGTCTTGAAAACCGCCGTGCGGCGCGAGTCGTACCGGGGGTTCGAATCCCCCACCCTCCGCTGAGGGCTGATCGCGGCTCGCCGCTTGGCCATTGCCGAGCGGCGGCGCGGCGGCGAGTGGTCTCTGGAGGGCGCGACCATCTCGCATAGCGTCACCATTGCGATACGTGGAGTTACGGGCCGTCGGGTGCGGATCGGGGTCGGATGCTGGACCCGGTGGGGTCCAAGGTCTCTGGGGTGGGTGCTCCCTGCGCCGGCAGAGTGGTGCGTTCGAGCAGGTGCGCGGTTGCCCGCCCACGGGGGTGCGGCCGTCACACATCACGGAGGTCGCTGCGGTGGGTGGCTTGGGTCCTGAAGCGTCGAAGCCGGTTGCTGTTCGGGTCACGGCCTGGGTGGCGGCCGTGGTGCTGGCCGCAGCGGTGGTGGTCCCGGCCGGACCTGCTTCGGCGGTGGGGTGTGACCTGTCCCGCGCCTTCACGGAGCCGGAGCCCGGTCCGTACCTGGTCCGCAACCATCAAGAGCTCCGCTTGGTCGGGAGGGGTAGCTGCTCCCCGGACGACACCTACCTACAGACGGTCCCCATCATCATCCCGGATGGTGAGCAGTTCGAGCCCATCCCGCCGTTCTCCGGCAGCTACGTCGCGAGCGCCTCTGGGGGAGGTGGCTACGGCATCTCGAACCTGCGCATCGTGGCGGCTGGCTCGTCGGGCAACTTGGGGCTCTTCGACACGTTGCTGCCGGGCGCAGAGGTCACGGGCGTGCAACTGTTCAACGTCTCCATCGCCCCTTCCGGGGCCGAGTCTGGGGCGGTGGGCAGCCTCGCTGGAGTCGTCGAGGCAGACGCCACGGTCACGGACGTGACGGTCGGGTCCGTTTCTGTTGCCCGCGGCGAGGTGGCGTCGACAACCCAGAACCGGCAGGTCGGTGGGCTGGTCGGTGTCAACCACGGGCACATCGCCAACGGCCGGGTGTTCAACCTCGATGTGGAGAGCGCGGGCGCCGGTGCCGGCGGTCTCGTCGGCGACCACACCGGTGCGATCACCGACGGCTCGTTGGTGCACTCCTCGGTGTCGGTCACCGGCGGGGACCTCAACTTCGTCGGTGGTCTGGTCGGTCGGGTGCGGGGCGCGGGGCTTGCCACGATCGCGGAGGCTTCGTCTGGCGCAACGGTCGAGTCAGACGCAGAGAGCTGTGGTGGGCTGGTCGGCGGCCTGGACGCAGCGTCTGGCTCCGCGCGGTTGTCGGTGGTGGATTCGTCGGCGAGCGGGTCGGTGACCTGCGAAGGGAACGCCGGTGGTCTGGTCGGCAGCGCCTTCGCGCAGAACGGGGCAGAGATCACGGTGGCGTCGTCGGAGGCGTACGGCGATGTCACCGCAACCGGCAACGAGTCGGCCGGGGGTCTCGTCGGCTGGGTCAGCGCACTGGCCGATTCCCGGACATCCGTGCGGTCGTCGGAAGCGCACGGCGACGTCACGGGGATTGGCGACCTCGGCGGCCTGATCGGTTTCGGTAGCAGGGTCCGCATCGAGGATGCGTTGGCGACCGGGGCGGTCACCCGGACCAGCACCACGGGCCTCGTCCCCGTCGCAGGCGGACTGGTCGGTCGCCTGGATACCTCGGCGTCGGTGGTGCGCTCATCGGCCACCGGTCCGGTCACCGCGACCGGTGGCACCGACAACGCCCTCGCCGGCGGTCTCATCGGCGTCCTGGGCAACTTCACGTCCGACGACTCCTCCGTGGACCGGTCGTTCGCGACGGGAGAGGTCACCGTCACCTCCGACCGCTTCGTCTTTGCCGGTGGTCTCATCGGTCAGATGACGGGTTCGACCTCCATGGATCGGTCGTGGGCCAGCGGCGAGGTGCGCGCGACGAGCTCGTCGACAGCCGCTCTGGCCGGCGGTCTCATCGGTCAGGTGAACTCGGGGCAGCAGGTGTGGGTCCGCCGGTCGTTCGCCACGGGCGACGTCAGCGCGGACGGGACGAGTGGCACGGTGTACGCCGGTGGCCTCGTCGGCTACGCCAATGGCGGATTCATGCAGCAGGTGGAGGTGGAGGACGTCTACGCGCGCGGCAAGGCGTCCGCATCCGGAGGCAGTGGCCCGAAGGCGGGAGGGCTGATCGGAGAGACGAGTTCGACCAACGTCGCACGTGCCTACGCGGCTGGGGAGTCGTCGGGTACCAAGGCGGGAGGGTTCATCGGGGAACGCAACGACGGGGATCTCGTGGGGAACTTCTGGGATGTGGACAGCAGCGGTACCACGACGGGCATCGCTGAGGCTGCTCCGGCCGGTGGTGTGACCGGACGGACCACGTCCCAGATGCGGCAGTTCCAGACCTTCGACGAGGCCGACTGGGCGATCGTCGAAGGGTGGCAGGCGCCGAACGGTGACGTGTGGGGGATCTGTGCCGGGGTGCGCGATGGGCGTCCGTTCCTCCTGTGGGAGTACGACGACGATCCGTGCCAAGCGGATGACGGAGGATCGTCTCCTGAGCCTGAGCCGGAGCCCGAACCTGAGCCGGAGCCCGAGCCGGAGCCCGA
>SLLJ01000218.1 GCA_007134165.1 Nitriliruptoraceae bacterium
CCACCAGCAGCACCGCGACAAGCAGCAGGGCCCCGGCCGTGCGGGAGGCCACCAGGGGCCACAGGCCGCTGTCGGGTGGGGTGGCGTCCAGGATCACGAAGTACAGCCCGAAGGTCGTGCCCGCCAGCAGGGCGAACGCCGGACCACGGCGGCCGTAGGCACGGGTTGAGGCTCGAGGCGACCACGCCACCAGCACCACGGCAACCAACCCCAACGCCACACCCACCACCTCGCCGGTTTGTAGGCGCTCGCCGCCCAGTACGACGCCCCAGCCGACCGGCACCGCTGCGCCGACCAGCGCCGCCAGCGGCGAGATCACCCCGACCGGTCCGACCGCGAGGCTGCGCAGGTAGAGCACCAGGCCCACGATCCCCGCGGTGCCGGCGAGCGCTCCCAGGCCCAGGGCACGGGCGGACACCACGCCGGGCATCAGCAGCAGCGCCGCCAGCAGCACCGGCATCCCGGTCACCTGCAGGGCGAGGCTGACCCAGATCGCCGAGGTCCGCCGCGAGGCGACCGCGCCGATGATGTCCGCGGCGCCAAAGCAGGCAGCCGAGGTCAGCGCGAGCAGTGGGGCCACGGTACTCGTCCTCGGCCAGGTGCGGTCCGGTCGAGCGACGCTACCGGCCCGTTCCCACCTCGACGCTGGAGGCATCATCGAGCACGACCACCTCGGCCAGATCGCAGACCCGGGCGAAGTGGTGCGGGTCGACCACGAACATCGCGTAGTGGATCGGGACGACCGTCTGTGCGCCAAGCTGCTGCACGAAGCGGTAGGCGCGGTAGAAGCTGATCGAGGGGCCGGCGATGGGGGTGGCCAGCACCGGCGCGGTGACGCCGGTCAGCTCGATACCGTCGCCCGGGTGGAAGAGGGTGGCGTCGATCAGGAAGCCGGTGTTGGGCGGACCCGGCGAGCCGTCCACCAGCACGACATGGTCGAGGTCGTGGGGTACCACCTCGACGTCCCCGACGGTGAACGGTTGGTCCGAGCGGACCTCGTGCGTGCCGTCGGGGCCGGTGACCGCGAGCACGTCGGCGTTGCCGTACAGCGGGATGCCGCGTGCCCGCAGCGGGGCGAGCAGCTCAGGATCGAGGTGGTCGGCGTGCCGGTGGGTGACCAGCACCGCGTCGAGGTGACCGAACTCGTCGAGGTCGAACCGGGCCGAGAGGAACACGCCTGGGTCGATCAGCAGGCGCTGATCGCCGACCTCGACGAGCAGGCAGGACTGCGGGTACTTGGTCACACGCATGGCTCAGTCCCCGGTCGGGCGCAGCTCGCAGACCAGGTCGCCTGGTTCCACGGCGGTGCCGGTCGCGGTCGACACCCGCACGACCGTTCCGGCATGGGGGGCGGAGATGGTCGACTCCATCTTCATGGCTTCGATCGTCGCCAGTGGCTCGCCGGCCGCCACCTCGGCGCCCGCCTCGGCCGTCCAGGTGATCACGCCGGTCAGCGGCGCGGCGACGTGCGCCGTGTTGCCCGGGTCGGCCTTCTCGATGTCGGGCACGTCGGCCTTGATCGAGGTGTCGAGGATGTCGATGGGGCGGCTCTGGCCGTTGACCTCGAGCAGCACGGTGCGGAAGCCCCGTTCGTCGGGGTCGGTCATCGCCTGCAGGCCGAAGTACACCTTCGTGCCGCGGCGCAGCTCGACCTGGACCTCGCGGCCGCGGGTCAGGCCGTGGAAGAACTCCTCGGTGGGCAGCAGCGACACGTCCCACCACTTGTCGTGGGCCTGCTCGAAGGCCTCGGTCGGCTTGGGGAACTGCAGCCGGTCCAGGGCCCGGCGCCGCTCGGGGCCGGGCGTGTCGGGCAGGTCGTCACCGGGGCCATGCCCGATCGGGGCCGCGGCGTCACCGCCGCCCTTGGCCGCCAGCACGGCGGAGCGGAAGGGCTCGGGCCAGCCGGTGTGCGGGGTGCCGAGCTCGCCGCGCAGGAAGCCGATCACGCTGTCGGGCAGGTCGAAGCCGCCCGGGTCGGCCTCGAGCGCATCGAGGTCGATGCCGGCCGAGACCGCATACAGCGCCAGGTCGCCGACGACCTTGCTGGTCGGGGTGACCTTGATGATCCGGCCGAGCAGCTTGTCGCAGCGCGCGTAGGCGTCCTCGATCTCGTCGAACCGGTCGGCGAGCCCGAGCGCGGTGGCCTGCTGGCGCAGGTTGGACAGCTGTCCGCCGGGAATCTCGTGGCGGTAGACGGTGCCGGTGGGGCTGCGCAGCCCCGACTCGAACGGGGCGTACAGGCGGCGGACCTGCTCCCAGTAGGGCTCGAGCGCCCACAGCGCCTCGAGGTCCAGGCCGGTCGTGCGCGTGCTGCCGTCGGTCGCGGCCACGATCGCGGACAGGCTGGGCTGGCTGGTCATGCCCGACAGCGGTGCGGCGGCCCCGTCGATGGCGTCCACCCCGGCGTCGATGGCGGCGAGGTAGGTCGCGAGCTGCCCGCCGGCGGTGTCGTGGGTGTGCAGGTGCACCGGCGCGTCGAAGCGCTCGCGCAGCGCGGACACCAGGGTGTGTGCGGCGGGAGCGCGCAGGAGCCCGGCCATGTCCTTGATGCACAGCACGTGCGCGCCCGCCTCGAGCACGCCCTCGGCCACGCCGAGGTAGTGGTCGAGGGTGAAGATGTCCTCGTCCGGGCTCGTCAGGTCGCCGCTGTAGCACAGCGTGCCCTCGGCGAGCACCCCGGCCTCGCGGGTGGCCTCGATGGCGGTGCGCATCTGCTCGACGTCGTTGAGCGCGTCGAAGATGCGGAAGATGTCCATGCCGGCGGCGGCCGCCTCCTCGACGAAGGCGCGCACGGCCTTGGGGGAGTAGCCGGTGTAGCCGAGCAGGTTGCGTCCCCGCAGCAGCATCTGCAGGCAGATGTTGGGCACGGCCTCGCGCAGCTGCTCGAGCCGGCGCCAGGGGTCCTCGTGCAGGAAGCGCAGCGCCACGTCGTAGGTCGCCCCGCCCCACGACTCCAGCGACAGCAGCTGCGGCAGGCCGTGCG
>SLLJ01000095.1 GCA_007134165.1 Nitriliruptoraceae bacterium
CCGCGCGTCTGCGTGCGCTCGAAGCGCCCGATGCCTTCGTTGCCCGTCACCTCGGCGTCCCCGCCGCCGACCGCGACACCATGCTCGCCGGCCTCGGACTGGCCGATGTCGACGAGCTGCTCGCCGCCGCCGTGCCGGCCCCGCTGCGTGGTGGTGCTCCGCTGCAGCTGCCGGCGGCCCGCGACGAAGCCGCCGTGCTCGCCGAGCTCGCCGCGATCGCCGCGACCAACGACGTGCGCCGGCCGTTCATCGGGCTCGGCTTCCACGGCACGGTGACCCCGGCGGTGCTGCGCCGCACCCTGCTCGAGGATCCCGGCTGGTACACCGCCTACACGCCCTACCAGCCGGAGATCAGCCAGGGCCGGCTCGAGGCCCTGCTGGTGTTCCAGACGATGGTCGCCGACCTCACCGGACTGCCACTGGCCGGGGCCTCGCTGCTGGACGAGGCCACCGCCGCCGCCGAAGGGGTGGCGCTGTGCCGCCGGGTGCGCCGCCCGAACCGCCGTTCCGGCTCGACCCGAGACGTCGAGGTGGTGCTGGTCGATGCCGGGGTGCATCCCCAGACGCTGGCGGTGGTGCGCACCCGCGCCCGCGCCCAGGGACTCACGGTCGTGGTGCGCGAGCTGTGCGCCCCTGACGCCCTGGCCGACCTCGACCTCGACATCGTGGTCGCCGCACTGCTGCAGTCGCCCGCCACCGACGGGCTGGTGCACGACCTGCGCGGGCCGATCGAACGGCTGCACGCCCACGACGTGCTGGTCACCGTGGCCACCGACCTGCTCGCCTGCCTGCTCATCGAGCCGCCGGGGGAACAGGGCGCGGATGTGGTGGTCGGCTCGGCGCAGCGCTTCGGGGTGCCGCTGTTCGGCGGCGGGCCGCACGCCGCCTTCCTCGCCACCCACGAGGCCCACGCCCGGCAGCTGCCGGGACGCCTGGTCGGGGTGTCGGTCGACGCCGCCGGACGCCCGGCCCTGCGTCTGGCGCTGCAGACGCGCGAGCAGCACATCCGCCGCGAGCGCGCCACCTCCAACGTGTGCACCTCACAGGTGCTGCTGGCCGTGCTCGCGGCCATGTACGCCGTGCACCACGGACCCGAGGGCCTGACCCGCATCGCCACGCGCACCCATGCGCTGAGTGCGGCGCTGCGTGCCGGACTCGCCGATGCCGGCATCGAGGTGGCGGGGGAGACCTGGTTCGACACCCTCACCCTCGAGGTCCCCGGCCGGGCGGTTCAGGTGCTGCAGGCCGCGGCCGAGGCCGGCTACGACCTCGGCCGGGTCCCCGGCCCCGACGGCTCGCTGGATCCCCCCGACCCCGACCGGTTGCGCATCGCGCTGGACGAGACCGCCACCCGCGAGGACGTGGCGGCCCTGCTCACCGTGCTCACCGGCCGTCCGACGAGCCCCGCGCAGGTCGCCGACCGGACCGACGCGCTGCTGGCGGCCACGCCCGCGCCCGGCATCCCCACCGAGCTGCGCCGCCGCAGCGCGGTGCTCACCGATCCGCGCTTCCACCGCTACCGCTCCGAGACCGAGTTGATGCGCTGGCTGCGCGAGCTCAAGTCCCGCGACATCGCTCTGGACCGGTCGATGATCCCGCTGGGCTCGTGCACCATGAAGCTCAATGCCGCCGCCGAGATGGAGGCGGTCACCTGGCCCGCCTTCGCCGGTCTGCACCCGTTCGCGCCGCTGGAGCGCTCGGAGGGCACCCGCCGGGTCATCGCCGACCTCGAGGCCTGGCTGGCCGAGATCACCGGCTTCGACGCGGTCAGCCTCCAGCCCAACGCGGGCGCCCAGGGCGAACTGGCCGGGCTGCTCGCCATCCGCGGCTACCACCTCGCCAATGGCGACGAGCAGCGTGAGGTGTGCCTGATCCCCTCCTCCGCACACGGCACCAACGCCGCCTCGGCGGTGATGGCCGGGCTGCGGGTGCAGGTCGTTGCCTGCGACGAGCAGGGCAACGTCGACCTCGACGACCTCGAGCGGCTGGTCGGTGAGCACGCCGACCGGCTCGCCGCCGTGATGGTCACCTACCCGTCCACCCACGGGGTGTTCGAGCCGGGGATCACCCGGCTGTGCGAGCTGGTGCACGCCCACGGCGGGCAGGTCTACCTCGACGGCGCCAACCTCAACGCGCTGGTCGGGGTCGCCAGGCCCGGCCACTTCGGTGCCGACGTCAGCCACCTCAACCTGCACAAGACCTTCTGCATCCCGCACGGCGGGGGTGGGCCCGGGGTCGGCCCGGTCGGCTGCCGGGCGCACCTCGCACCGTTCCTTCCCAGCCACCCGCTGGTACCGGATGCCAACCCTCCGGCGGCCCGCGCCGCCGCACCCGACCAGCACACCGGCCCGGTCGCGGCCGCCCCGTGGGGCTCGGCCGGCATCCTGACCATCTCCTGGGCCTACCTGCGCCTGATGGGCCCCGACGGCCTGCGGCAGGCGACGGCGACCGCGATCCTGGCGGCCAACCACGTCGCGAGGCGGCTGTCGGAGGGCTACCCGATCCTCTACACCGGCCCTTCCGGGCTGGTCGCCCACGAGGCGGTGGTCGACCTGCGCCCCTTGCGTGCCGCCACCGGACTGAGCAACGAGGACGTCGCCAAGCGGTTGATCGACCACGGCTTCCATGCCCCGACGATGTCCTTCCCGGTGGCCGGAACCCTGATGGTCGAGCCCACCGAGTCGGAGTCGCTGGCCGAGCTCGACCGCTTCTGCGACGCGATGCTCGCCATCCGTCGCGAGGTCGCCGAGGTGGAGGCCGGCCGCTGGCCCGCCGACGACAACCCCCTGGTCCACGCGCCCCATCCGGCCGAGGACGTGCTCGCCGAGGACTGGGACCGGCCCTACACCCGTGAGCAGGCCGCCTACCCGACCCCGGCCGCTCGCCGCGACAAGTACTGGCCGCCGGTCGGTCGGGTCGACAACGCTCACGGCGACCGTCATCTGGTCTGCGCCTGCCCGCCGCTCGACGCCTACGTCGA
>SLLJ01000226.1 GCA_007134165.1 Nitriliruptoraceae bacterium
GACCAGTGGAGGCGTCCGAACGATCCTGCCGTATCCGGGGTGCTCGACCCCTCTACGAACTGGTGCGCGAGGGGGGATTTGAACCCCCACCCACTTTCGTGGACACGGCCCTCAACCGTGCGCGTCTGCCTGTTCCGCCACTCGCGCGAGTGCCCCGCGGACCTCTGCCCGCGGACGCCGGAGCGTAGCCGTCGGCGCCCTGGCCTGCCAACGCCAGCAAGCGTGTCCGCTGCCACCCGACGATCAGTCCTCGGCGAGCGACACCGCTGACAGGTCGAGCCGTCCGAACGCAGTGTAGACCAGGCCCTCGACCTCCTCGGCGACCACCAGCGCGTGGCGGTACCACAGCAGCGGCAGCGCCGGCGCCTCGTCGAGCAGGCGCCGCTCCGCCGCACGGTAGAACCGGTTCGCCGCCTCGAGGTCGGGCTGGGAGCGCGCGAGATCGAGGAGTTCGTCGACCTCTTCGTTGGCGAACCCGGTCAGGTTGTCGCGCCCGACCTCACGGCTGTGGAACATTGGATCGAGGTAGGCGCTGAAGCTGGGTTCGTTGGTCTGCCAGCCGAACCGGAACAGCGGTGCCTCGCCGGCGCGGATCGCGGTGAGGTGATCGGGCAGTTCCCGAGCTTCGATGACGACGTCGAGGCCGAGGGCGGCCTCCAGATCGGCGGCGACCCGCTCGGCGATGGCCGCGTGGGTCGGGCTGCGGCTGTGGCTGATGGTCACCGAGGTCAGGACCGGCTCGATCTCGAGGTCGTCGGGGTCGATGGACGGCGGCGCGTCGTCGGCACCGTCGGCCCGGTCGTCCTCCCCCACGACGTCGCTGGTGGCGGTCGGGGTGCGTGCCGCCTCCGCCTCGGCCACCGCTGCCTCGACGCGCTCGGCCTGCACCTCGGCGATCAACTGCCGCGCAGCCTCGGGATCGTGGCGACAGTGGCTGCATGCCGCCAGCTGGGAGCCGGTGACCGGTGGGGGCACCAGCCCTTCGGCCGGCGCCCGCAGCCCCCGCATGACGACCTCCGCCAACGCCTCGCGGTCGATGGCCGAGGAGATCGCCCGACGGACCCGTGCGTCGTCGTACGGCGGCTGGGAGGTGTCGAAGCCGTAGAGGTAGACGCTGGAGGTGATGCCGTCGAGCACACCCGGACCCCGGTAGCCGTCCTCGGAGAGCCCGAACTGCTCGATCGCCTCCTCTCGCTGCGAGGGAGGTAGCGCCGCCACCTGCAGTTGGCCGTCGAGCAGATCGTCCCACTGCCGCAACCCCGCGGGGTCGTCGAGGAAGACCTGGAAGAGGACCTCGTCGAGCACGGGCCGACGGGGATGGTTCTGAACGGCAGCCAGCCGCACGAATCCGCCCGGCTCCCGCGGCTCAGCCATCGCGAACGGCCCGTTGCCGATCGGGCGGGCAGCGAAGTCCTCCGGGGAGCGCTCGGCGATCGGGGGCAGCGGCACCAGGCTCGGATCGGTCAGGGTGAGCAGGAAGGCGGGGTGCGGCTCAACCAGCCGGATACGTAGCTCATGGTCCCCGTCCACGATCAACCCCGACATCTCCCCGCCCTGCAACGCGGCCCTGGCCGCCCCCTCGACCGGTTCGAGCAGGTAGCCGAGGAAGGATGGCGGGTCGGCATCGGCATCGACCAGCCGTTCGAAGCTGCGCTTGACGTCGGCGGCGGTGACCGGGGTGCCGTCGTGGAAGGTGGCATCCTCCCGCAACGTGAACCGGTAGGTCCGGCCATCGTCCTGCAGCTCCCAGGTGCTCGCCGCGCCTGGCAGCACCTGTCCGTCAGCGCCGAGCCGCACCAGCGGGTCGAACAGCGCGCCGACGATCAGCGTGCCTTCGTCATCGGCGACGAAGCGCGGGTCGATGCTGATCGGGTCGACCGACAGCCCGACGCGCAACGTCCCGAGGCCGGGATCCGTCCCGCCATTCACTGGCGGCCCGGCCGGCTCGTCGCGTCCCGCGTCCTCGACCGGTGGTCCGGAGTCACAACCGACCAGGGCGATGAACGCCAGCACGAGCGTCAGGACGATCGCGCGACGCCCGACGGAGGTCAGAGCAGGATGACCAGCGAGATGTTGGTGGCGAAGAACACCAGGGCCGCGATGACCGTGAACCGATCGAGGTTGCGCTCCACCGCCGCGGAGCCCTGAAGGCCGCCACCCACGCCTCCACCGAACATGTCGGACAACCCGCCGCCCTGGCCACGGTGCAGCAGCACCAGCATGATCAGGATCAGCGAGAGCAGCACATGCAGCGCGGTGAGCAGTCCGATGAGCACTTCGAGGTCTCCGACGCGGTCGGGTCACGGCCGCGAAGGGTACCACCCACGTTCGGCTCCGCCGCGCGGACCGGGTCACTGCAGTCGGGCGAGCCAGAACAACTGCAGACCATCCGAGGGCGTGCGGTCCACTATCGGCGTGGCCTCCCAGCTCAGGTCGTGATCGACCCGGACCTGCGGGCGCAGGTCGAGCGCCACCCGGGAGTCACCGGTCGGACAGGCTGCGTCGTCGACCTCGCAGGCACGAAGCGTCGAACGTCGGTTCTCCGCCCCCTGCTCGTCAAACCGGCTCGGGGCCACCGACGCGGACGGTGCCGCCGCCGGGGTCGACCGACGGTAGACCTCGAAGGCTCGGGCCTCGGCCAGCAGACCCGGGCCCGCCCCGTGCGACCCGGACGAGGAGGAAGCCCAGACCAGGGCCATCGCATCGCGCTGACGGTCGGCACCCGCCACCAGCGTGGGGAGCACCAGGGCCAGCGCGGCGGCCACAGCCACGACGCTGACCACAGCGATCGACTCGCTCACCCGGCGTAGCACCGAGACCTTCGGCTGGTCGTCGACAAGGAGCCGCACACGGTCCACCAACGAGCCATGCGGAGCGAAGGCGGCACATGGTTGGGCCGTGCGGGAAC
The DNA here is from genome assembly GCA_007134165.1 of Nitriliruptoraceae bacterium. Classification (GTDB taxonomy): domain Bacteria; phylum Actinomycetota; class Nitriliruptoria; order Nitriliruptorales; family Nitriliruptoraceae; genus SKJO01. The sequence continues at coordinate 2,909 of SLLJ01000226.1, forward strand.
CGGACTCCAGCACCTTGAGTAGGCCGCTGGCCAGTGCGCCGGGCCGTCCGGTGACCGACACGGCGACCTGATCGGCGGCGAGCTCCCGCTCGCGGTGCAGCTGGCGCACCGCCCAACCGCCTCCCGGCACGAAGAAGGTCAGATCACGCACGATCCCCAGCAGCAGCGCCACGAGGTTGTCGCGGCGCCTGACGTGGGCGAGCTCGTGAGCCAGCACGGCCTCGAGCTCCTCGGCGTCGAAGCGAGCGAGCAGGGCGCGGTCGAGCAACACCAGCGGACGGCGATAGCCGACCACCACCGCGCCTCCCTTGACCCGCGGCAGCAAGATCACCGACGGAGTCGCGACCTTCAACCGCCGCGCGACCTCGGTGGCCAGCGCGGAGATATCGGGCACCGGGGTGCCCTGAAGACGAGCGTGCTGCGCATGTCGGCGGATGCGGTGTTGCGCGATCGCCCGACGCGACAGCCGCATCCCGGCGATCGCGCACCAGGCGCCGAGCAACAGCGGGACGGCCAGCGGAGCGAAGTACACGAAGCCCTCACCGACCGGGATCGGCAACCCGCCGTCCCCGTCGACCGGCAGCATCAGCGCCGGCAGTTGCAGGCTCGTGCCACTGAGCGCCGCGACGACCGTCAACGCCACCGCCGGGGCAAGCGCCGTCGCCACTCGGGTCGATGGGGCCCGCAGCCCGAACCACAGCAGCAGCCGGACACACGCGATGGCCACCAGCGCGGCGATGACCGCCCGCAGCGCGACGGACTCGAGCGGCAGCGACAGCAGCACACCGAGGTCCACGGAGATCAGCGCTCCGCGCTCCGTCGGCGCTGCACCGCAGCGCGCAGCTCCTCCAGGTTCACCCCGTCGACATCATCGACCACCTCGGCCAGGTAGGCAGCGGCTGGCTCCGGGTACCGGTCGAGCAGCCAGCTCAGCACGTCGCTGACGGTGGCGCTGGCGTACCGCTCGCGACTGACGGCCGGACGGTAGCGGTGGGCCAGGCCAGCAGTGTCGCGCTGCAGCAGGCCCTTGGTCGCCAGTCGGGCCATGGTGGTCATCACCGTGGTGTAGGCAATGGATCGTTCCGCAGCGAGCTGCCCGTGGACGTCGCGCACGGTCGCGTCGCCAAGCTGCCAGGCGACCTCCATGACCTCCTGCTCGAGAGGTCCGAGCAGCGATTCGATCGGTTCGTTTCGGCGCGTCACCGGGCGGCCTCCCGTCGTGCGGACCGGATTGACCGCATCCTACCTCCACCTCGGGCCCGTTGGCCAGGGTCTTCTCGGTACCCTGCTGCGATGGCTGCCGAGCGTGCTTCCGACCCGTCGACCGACGATGCCCGTTTCGTGCTGTACAGCTCGTTGAGAGGGCTGGGATCGGCGGTGTTCTCCCCCGCGGCGCTGATCGTGCTGGGGGCAGGCGGCGTTCAGAACGGATGGCGCTGGTTTCCTGGGCTGCTGCTGACCGGAGGGCTGGTGCTCGCTGCCGGGCTGCTGCTCGACTTCCCCCGGCACACCCGGTTCGGGACCGAAGGCATGACCCGGGTCTGTGCCCTGCGACGGCAGCGCATCCCCTGGTCCGACACCGTCGCGATCGAGCGCGCACCGGCCTCGACCACTGACCGCATCCGGTCGCTGCGTGAGGGCAACAAGCGCCCGATCCCCTCCGGTGGACTGGTCGCCACCGGTACCGGGCGCCGCCGGTGGCTGCTGACCGACCGCGCCGAGAGCACGAGGGAGTACGACGCCCTGGCCGACCTGCTCGCCCAGCAGGAGGCGGTCACCGTGCTGCGTGCCGGACGTCCACGCGACGAGAACCCGCCCACCACGCTCTACCGTCGGCACCGCTGACCAGCCGTCCAACCAGGGCGCAGGGGCGACCGGGATCAGGCCCCCTCGGGCCGCTCCTGGAGCATCGCGCCGAGCTCCGCGGCGCCCTCCACCGCGCCGGCCACCGTCACCTCACGGCCGAGCTCCTCGGTGCGGGCCAGCAGGGTCTCGCCGGGTTCGAGGGCGTAGTGGCAGGCGACCTGGTGGCCGGGGGCGACCTCACGTAGGGGCGGCACCTCCTCACGGCACCGATCCTGCGCGATCGGGCAGCGGGTGTGGAAGCGGCAGCCCGACGGCGGGTTGGACGGCGAGGGCATGTCCCCCTCGAGGATGATGCGCTTTCGGGACAGCTCGAGGTCGGGGTCGGGCACGGGGACCGCAGACATCAGTGCGTGGGCGTAGGGATGGCCGGGCCGGTCATAGAGCGAGTCGCTGGCGGCGAGCTCCACCACGTGGCCGAGGTACATCACCGCGACCCGGTCGGAGATGTGGCGGACCACCGACAGGTCATGGGCGATGAACAGGTAGCTGAGTTCGAACTCGTCCTGCAGGTCCTCGAGCAGGTTGATCACCTGTGCCTGGACCGACACGTCGAGGGCGGAAACCGGCTCGTCGAGCACGATCACCTCGGGCTGCAGGGCAAGTGCCCGGGCGATGCCGATGCGCTGCCGCTGCCCGCCGGAGAACTCGTGCGGATAGCGGTTGCCATGCTCGGGGGAGAGTCCGACCGCCTCGAGCAGTTCGCCGACGCGCTTGCGGGCCACGTCCTTGGCCTCGCCGTGCACGATCAGCGGCTCGGCCACGGTGTCGCGCACCGGCAGTCGTGGGTTGAGCGAGGCGAACGGGTCCTGGAACACCATCTGCAGGTGCTTGCGCAACCCACGCAGGCGTCCCTTGTCCGCCGTGGTGACGTCCTCACCGTGGAAGCGCACCGATCCGGAGGTCGGCTCCACCAACCGCAGCAGCGTGCGCCCGAGCGTCGTCTTGCCACACCCGGACTCGCCAACGATCCCGACGGTCTCCATCGCTCCCAGTTCCAGGGTGACCCCGTCGACCGCGTGGACCCGTCCGACCTCGCGGCGCATCAGTCCCGCCCGGATCGGGAAGTGCTTGACGAGGTCCTCGATCTCGAGCACCGACGTGGAGCCCGACGAGTCGGCACTCTCGGAGTTGTGCTGATCGCTCATGCCGTGCTCCCCATCGCCGTCGAACGATCGAATGCCGGCAGCTCGTGCACGAAGTGGCACCGGGACCGGTGTTGTCCCAGGGCGTCGACGTCGACGAGTTCGGGCTCGGTGAAGCACTTCTCGGCCGCGCGCGGGCAGCGCGGCCGGAACGCGCACCCCTCGGGCACGTTGATCGCGGATGGGGGCGAGCCGGGAATCGGCACCAGCCGGTGGGCGGTGCGCTCCGCGACCGAGGGGATGGAGGTCATCAGCCCGCGGGTGTAGGGGTTGCGCGAGTGGTAGAAGATCGTCTGGGCGTCGGCGGTCTCGAACAACCGACCGCCGTACATGACCTGGACCCGGTCGGCCACGCCCGCCACCAGGCCGAGGTCGTGGGTGATGAGCAGCATCCCCGCTCCCGTGGCCTCCTGTGCGAGCTTCATGACCTCGATGACCTGGGCCTGGATGGTCACGTCCAGGGCCGTGGTCGGCTCATCGGCGATGAGCAGCTGGGGCTCGTTGGCGATGCCCATGGCGATCATGGCCCGCTGCCGCATCCCACCGGAGAACTCGTGGGGGTAGTTGTCTGCCCGCTGCCGGGCTTCGGGGATGCCGACCAGCTCGAGGAGTTCAACCGCACGGGCCTTGGCCGCCGACTTCGACACGTTCGGGTTGTGGATCCGGATGGTCTCGACGAGTTGGTGCCCTACCCGGAAGACCGGGTTGAGTGCGGTCATGGGGTCCTGGAAGATCATCGCGATCGCATCACCCTGCAGCCGGCGCATCGCCCGATCGCTGAGCGCCAGCAGATCCGTGCCCTCGAAGATGATCGAGCCGCTGATCTTGGCGTAGGAGGGCAGCAGCCGCATCACCGCCATCGCCCCCACCGACTTGCCCGACCCCGACTCGCCGACCACCGCGAGCGTCTCGCCAGCGGCGAGGTCGAAGCTCACGCCGTTGACGGCGCGCACCAGGCCGTCGTCGGTCTCGAAGGCAACCGTGAGATCACGCACGGTCAACAGCAGATCGTCGGGCACGATCAGGCCTTTCGCGCGGTCGGGTCGAGTGCGTCGCGCAACCCGTCGCCGAGGAAGTTGATGCACAGCGCGATCGCGACGATGAAGCCACCGGGGATCAACACCGCCGAGGGTTTGGTGTCGAGCGAGCCCTTGGCCTTCTCGATCAGGTTGCCGAGTGTCGGGATGGGGTCCTGCACCCCGACCGACAGGAACGACAGGGTCGACTCGAGGATGATGGCCACCCCGATCAGCAGGGTGGCGTTGACCACGATCGGCCCGAACGTGTTGGGCAGGATGTGGCGGAACATGATGCGGGGTGCCCGAGCCCCGGCGGCCCGGGCGGCGAGCACGAACTCCTGCTCCTTGTACTGCATGAACAGCCCCCGCACGACGCGGGCGATGCTCGGCCACAGCAGCAGGGCGAGCAGCACCGCGATGCCGTTGGGGCTGGTCCCGAAGCGCACGCCGACGACCAGCAGCACGACGAGCGTCGGCACGATCAGGAACAGGTTGACGACCTGGTTGAGCACGGTGTCGAGCGTGCCCCCGAAGTACCCGGCGACCGCGCCGATGACGGTGCCGATCAACGTGGTCAGCAGGGACACGAACAGCGCGATGCGCAGCGAGAAGCGCCCACCCAGGAAGGTGCGCACCATGATGTCGCGACCGATGGTGTCGGTCCCGAAGGGATGCTCGAGTGACGGCCCCTGGTTCAGCGCCGTGAAGTCCTGCTCGGAGAAGGTGTAGGGCGACAGCCACGGGCCGATGATGAACGACAGCGTCAACAGCACCAAGACGACCGCGGAGATCATCGCGAGCTTGTGGCGCCGGAAGCGATCGAAGGTCTGGCGCCCGAAGCTGCGCGAGGTGATGTTCATGCCCTCGCGCTCGGCCAGTTCGGCCGCGGCTGCGGAGCGCTGGTCCCGATCAGGTGCGGGCACCCCGGTGGTCTCAGTCATAGCGGATCCTCGGGTCGAGCACGCCGTAGAGCAGGTCGGCGATCAGGTTGAAGATGACCACCAGCAGGGAGATGAACACCACCACGCCCATGGTGAGGTTGAGGTCCTGGCGGAAGATGCCGTCGAGCAGCAGCCGACCGAGCCCCGGCCAGGCGAAGATCGATTCGGTGACGACCGAACCGCCGAGCAGCAGCGCGAAGTCGATCGCCCAGATGGTCACCAGCGGGATCAGGGCGTTGCGCAGACCGTGCTTGAGGATGACGGTACGCCGCGGCAGGCCCTTGGCCCGTGCGGTGCGGATGTAGTCCGAGTTGATGACCTCGAGCATCGCCGCGCGCTGGAACCTGGACTCCGAGGCGGTGATGACCAACCACAGGGTGGTGATCGGCAGCACGTGGGAGCGGATCATGTCCAGCCACCCGTCGGAGGCCACCGTTCTCATCCCGAGCACGAAGAAGGGTCTGACCCCGAACCAGTCGAAGAACCAGATCCCCCAGAAGACCTGCAGGAACAGCCCGAACACGAAGGTCGGCAACGAAATCCCGAGGAACGAGAAGCCGGTCACGAAGTAGTCAAGCTTCGAGTACTGCTTGACCGCCGAGTACACACCGAGCGTGATCGCGCTGAGCGCCACGATGATGAACGCCGGGATGGCCAGTCGGGCGGTGTTCTTGGCCCGCTGCATCACCAGGTCGAAGGTCTGCTGACCGCCCTGCGAGGGTGAGGGACCCATGTCGCCCTGCACCGCGTTGAAGACCCAGTTGACGTAGCGCAGCGGGATCGGCTGGTCGAGGTTGTACAACTCGATGATGCGGTCATAGGCCGCCTGATCGACGTCCTGGATGGCCAGCTCGGCAAGGGGATCGCCGGAGATCGCCGTGAGCGTGAAGACCAGGAAGGTGCCCACGATGAGCAGGGGGATCGTGGACAGGATGCGCCGAACGACGTAGGCGAACACGAGCGCTCCGGCAGGGCACGGGGTCGGTGACGGGCGGAGCCTAGCGGCCCCGCCCCCGGAAACGGCTACTTCGGCCCGCTGTCAGATGAAGATCGTGTTACGCCGGGATCCCCCGCGCAGATCGGACAACGGCTGGGGGCCCGCCGAAGCGGGCCCCCGTGGTCATCGTGAACGCCGGATCACGACGCCGGGATGAAGTCCACCACGTAGGTCAGCGGACCCGCTCCCTGTGCGTCGGGAGCGACCGCGCCACTGAGCAACGTGACGTTGGAGTAGGCGTAGAACGACGGCTTCTGCGTGATCGGCAGGACCACCAGACCGTCCGGATCCACGTCACGGGTGGTGACGTAGGAGGACAGCACGTTGTAGCAGGCAGCCCGCTCGGCTTCGTCGACCGTTGCGTCGCACTCGGCGGCCAGGGCGTCGAACTCCGGGTTGGCGTAGCCATACGGGTTGTTGCCGTCACCCGACAGGTAGGCGTTGTGACCCTGACCCGGCCAGGGACCACCGACCCACGCGAACTGGGTCAGGTCCCAGATGGTGCAGTCGCCTTCTTCGCCACCTGAGGTGGCGCAGTCGCTGGCCTCGGGAGCGAACGGACGCTCCGAGAAGTAGGCCGCACCCGGCACGTTGTCGATCTCGATCTCGAAGCCACCGTCGCTGAGCTGCTCCTGCAGCAGCTGGATCTGCAGCTCACGCAGCTGGTTGCCGCCGGTGGTGCCCACCCGCAGGGTCAGACGGCCACGCTCGGGGTGCTCGGCGATGCCGTCGGCCCCGATGGTGTAGCCCGCGCCCTCGAGCAGCGCGATGGCGGAGTCGACGTCACCGACGCCGTAGCCGGCCTCGCCGGCGTGGTCCACGTAGTCGGGCTGGTTGGACAGCCAGTACACGTTGCCAAGCCCCGTCTCAGGAAGCAGGTCCCCGAACAGGGGGGCGTACAGCGCCTGCATGACCCGGGACTTGTCCATCGCGAAGGCCAGCGCCTCACGCACGTCGGGGTCCGACAGGTGCACGTTGTGCACGTTCATGCCCCAGTGCTCGTAGACCGGACCGGCTTCGGCAGCGACCGTGAAGTTGTCGTCGGTGGCGATGCGCTCACCGAACGCGACCTGTGGCTGCGCCATGATGAAGTCGGCCTCGCCGGCGAGCAGCGCGTTGATCTGCGCGTCGGTGTCGGTCACGTAGTTGACCCGCAGGGAACTGGCGCAGGCGATGCCGGGGTTCTGCACCTCGGGGTTGTCCGGGTGCGCGCCGTGGTAGTCGTCGTTGCGCACCAGGGTGATGCCGATGCCACGGTCCCAGGACTCGAAGATCATCGGACCCGAGGACGGCAGGATCTCGCCGTCGAGCTCCCACTCCGGCAGCGCCTCGTTGGCGGTGGCGGCGTCCGTGAGCAGGTGGCTCGGCATGACCGGGTCGAACCAGCCCTGATAGCCCGAATAGAAGTCCTCGGTGGTGAACGAGTAGGTCTGGCCGTCCACCTCCCAGCTGTCGGGGTCGATCAGGTCGAGCCCACGGGCTGCACGTGAACCGATCAGGTAGATGCCACCCTCACCGGTCTCGTAGTCGTAGCCCTCCATGATGATGTCGAAGGTGGCCTTGACGTCCGCGGCGGTCAGCGGGGTACCGTCCGACCACATCAGGCCGTCACGCAGGGTGAACGTGTAGCGCCACCCGTCGTCGGTCTCCTCGATCTCCTCGCTCTCGAGCAGCTCGAAGATCCAGGTCGTGTCGGCCGAGGTGCCGTACGGGCCCTCCCACAGCCCCTGGCGCAGCCACGAGGTCGCCGACAGGTTGTTCGCCGGGTCATCGAGGTGCAGGTCCGGGGGCTCCTGCTCGTGCACCCAGACGATCTCTCCGTCGCTCCCTTCGGCGCAGTACTCGCCGTCGACGGCCTGGGGTTCGTCGGCGTCGTCGTCGGCCGGTTCCTCGGGCTCGTCGGCGGGCTCGTCGTCGGGCTCCTCCGCGGGCTCCTCGACCGGGTCGTCGGCGGGCTCGTCGACGTCGGCGTCGTCGTCCGCTCCGCAAGCGCTCGCAACCATCGCGAGCGCCGCGATGACGGCCACATGCCGCCATCCGTATCGCTTGATCCTCGCCACCGTGTCTCCTTCTGTCGGCGGTGGTCGCGGAGCCGGACTCCTCGACGAGCGTCGAGAGCGCCCGATGAGCTCCGCCGGGCGCTCGTAACGTACTACCAGGGTCGGAGGAGTGCAGTCACCCGACGACGCCACGTGCAGCCCGCGCGCCCTCGTGTCCACGCTGCGTGTTCGTAGCGTCGCTCGCTGGCGGAGCTCTGCCGGCGTCGGGTACGGGTGTACGCCTCGCTCAGCGGCGGTGCCCCACGATCAGCGCGAAGTCGTCGGCGGACAGGCTCGCCCCGCCGACCAGCGCACCGTCGATGTCGGGCTGGGACATCAGCTCACGGACGTTGCCGGGCTTGACGCTGCCGCCGTACTGGATGCGGATCGCCTCGGCGGTGATCTCGTCGTAGATCGCGGCGAGTTCGGTGCGGATCGCGGCGCACATGTCCTGGGCGTCCTGGGCGGTGGCGGTGCGTCCGGTGCCGATCGCCCACACCGGCTCGTAGGCGATGACCAACTCGCGGGCGTCGGGCACGGACACCTCGGCGAGGCTGCCGCGCAGCTGGGAGACGGTGACCTCGACCGCCTGCCCCGCCTCGCGCTGCTCGAGGGTCTCGCCCACGCACAGGATCGGGCGCATCCCGTGGCGTTGCACGGCGCGGACCTTGGCGTTGACGACCTCGTCGGTCTCGCCGA
>SLLJ01000483.1 GCA_007134165.1 Nitriliruptoraceae bacterium
CGTCGTGGTCGTCTTCGTGGTCCTCGGAGGCGCCCGCCGGGACCCGTACCGGCAGCCCGGTCTCATCCTCGGCGTACTTGCGGTGCCAGAACTCGTCGCGGTGGGTGATCGTGGGGACGGCCTCGAAGTTGTAGTGGGGCGGGGGCGAGGCGGTCATCCACTCCAGGGTGCGCGCATCCCACGGGTCGAGCCCGGAGGCCTCGCCGCTGCGCAGGCTGCGGATGAGGTTGCCGAGAAACACCAGCGCGGAGAAGAACAGGACCACGAAGCCGATCGAGCTGAGCAGGTTGTACAACTCCACGGCGCCGCCGAGCTCGGCGGGGAGCACCGAGGTGCGCCGCGGCTGGCCGAGCAGCCCCGACATGTGCATCGGGCCGAAGGTGAGGTTGAAACCGATCAGCCAGGTCCAGAAGTGCAGCTTGCCCAGCTTCTCGTCCATCAGTTTGCCGGTGACCTTCGGGAACCAGAAGTAGATCCCGGCGATCAGCCCGAACAGCGCGCCCCCGAAGAGGACGTAGTGGAAGTGGGCGACCACGTAGTAGGTGTCGTGCTGCTGCGCGTTGTGCGGCACGATCGAGTGGGTGACCCCCGACAGCCCGCCGATGGTGAACATCGACACGAACCCGATCGAGAACAGCATCGCGGTGTCCAGGCGGAGCTTGCCGCCCCACATCGTGAACACCCAGTTGAAGATCTTGATCCCGGTCGGGACCGCGATGAACATCGTGGCCAACCCGAACGCGGAGCGGGCGACGGGGCCGATCGCGGAGGTGAACATGTGGTGCGCCCACACCCCGAAGCCGATGAAGCCGATGGCCGCACCGGCGAAGGCGACTGCGGCGTAGCCGAACAGCGGCTTGCGCGAACCCACCGGCAGGATCTCGGACACGATCCCCATGGCCGGCAGGATCATGATGTAGACCTCGGGATGCCCGAACAGCCAGAACAGATGCTGGTAGAGCACCGGGTCCCCGCCGGTACCGGGCTGGAAGAACTGCGCGCCGTACACCGTGTCGAACTGCAGCATGAACAGCGCCACCGCGATGATCGGGATCGCGAACAGCAGCAGGAAGCTGGTCACCAGCGTCATCCACACGAACATCGGCATGCGCATGAAGGTCATGCCCGGGGCCCGCATGTTCAGGATCGTGACGATGAAGTTGATCGCGGCGGCCAGCGAGCTGACCCCCAGAATCTGCAGCCCCACGGCGTAGAAGGCCATGTTCGAGGTGGCATCCGCGTGCAGTGGGGCGTAGCCCACCCAGCTGCCGTTGGGCGCCCCGCCGAGCAGGAACGAGGAGTACAGGAAGATGCCGCCGAACAGGTAGACCCAGTAGCTGAAGGCGTTGAGCCGGGGGAAGGCGACGTCGCGCGCCCCGATCATCAGCGGGGTCAGGTAGTTGAAGAACGCCGCCGCGAGCGGCATCACCACCAGGAACACCATCGTCAGGCCGTGCATGGTGAACATCTGGTTGTAGATCTCGGCGGTGATCACCGATTGGTCGGCCTGGGACAGCTGCCAGCGGATCAGTCCGGACTCCAGGCCCCCGATGCCGAAGAACACCAGGGTGGTCCAGAAGTACATGATCCCGATCTTCTTGTGATCGGTGGTGGTCAGCCAACTCGAGAAGCCCGTGAGGGCCGTCGGGCGGGGGAAGCCCCCCTGCTCCGGGGCGGTCTTCGTCGAGGCGCTCGCCATGTGGTGGTTCCTCCCGTGCTTCCCGGATCTGCCCGAGGGCGTCGCCGGGTGGAGCGGTCAGGGTGGGGCGGGTGGGACGGGTCGTGCCGGGGGCTGCAGGTGCGGGGGTGGCTATTCCAGGGTGAGCATGTAGGCGACCAGCGCGTCGAGCTCATCCTCCGAGAGGTTGAGGTTGGGCATGCCGATGCGGTTCTCGGTCTCGTACTGCATCGGCTTCATCGCGTTGGGGTCCTCGAGCCAGGCGCGCAGGTTCTCCTCGGTCATCTCGTGGATGGCTCCGGCGAACTCCTCACGGCTCATCAGATGAGTCAGGTCGGGTCCGATGCCCGGCGCCCGCGCGCCGTCACCGTCCCAGATCTGGTGGCAGGAAACACAGGCCTGGCGACCGTCACCCAGATCGCGGAACAACTCGGCCCCCTGTGCCTCGAGGCTGCCGCCGTCGGGCTGCACGGCGGGCTGGGTCTGTGCCTCGATCCACGCGTCGTACTCGTCGGCGGGCATCGCGACCACGCGCTGGCGCATGTTGGCGTGCGACAGCCCGCAGTACTCGGCGCACATGCCGATGTAGCGGCCCGGCTCGTCGGCTTGGAGGTTGAGGAAGGTGGTCTGCCCCGGCACGGCGTCCTGCTTGCCGGCCAGTCGGGGGATCCAGAAGGAGTGGAGCACGCCCTGGTCGGGGGAGCGGGCCGGGTCGGCCGCGGTCAACTCGAGCCGGACCGGGACGCCGACCGGGATGGCCATCTCGTTGGCGGTGTAGATGTCATGCTCGGGGTAGTAGAACTCCCACCACCAGCGGTGGCCGATGACCTCGACGGTGAGGAACTCCTCCTCGGGTTCGGCCATGGTCTCGAACACCAACTGCACGGTCGGCACGGCGATCGCGACCAGGATCAGCGCCGGGATGATGGTCCAGAGCACCTCGAGGCGGGTGTTTCCGTGCACCTGCACCGGCAGCGAGTCGTCATCGTCCTTCTTGCGGCGGAACTTCACGATCGAAACCACGATCAGCGCCTGGACGAACACGAACACGACCGCAGCGACCGCGAACACCACGATGATCAGATCGTGGGGTGACTGGGCGTAGGGGCCGGCCGGGTCCAGCGCACTGGCGTCGCCGGAGCACGCGGCGAGCAGCAGGGCGAGGACGGCCAGCGCGGCGAGTCGCGCTCGACGACGCGGGGTCGCGGTCCGGTCGCGCAACGTAGGGCCTCCTGGTCGACAACCGTGGGGGGGAGGGGCGGCACGACGAACGGGTCGTCGGGCAGTGGCCGGAGCACCGGGCGGATCCGGGCCGGGCTCCCGGGCCGTCTGCGGGGCGCAGGCTACCCCTTCGGACCATCCGGGACCCAACCGAGGACCCTGGCCTCCCTGCCCCGAACGGCCCTATTGTCCGGATCTTGGCGCCTGGGACGTCACGGTTCCCAGCGGAACGTGCGTGTAGTGACCGCCACCGACGCGACACTCCAGACCACCAACGCGACGAACGGACCCCGCGCGAACCCGCCACCGTCGAAGGCGACCCGCAGCGCCTCGCCGAGCGCCCCGACCGGCAGCGCGCGACCGACCGCGGCCAGCGCGTCGGGCAGCGTCCCGGCGTCGAAGGTCACTCCGCTGATCACGAGCAGCACGAGGAACGCGGCGTTGGACAGCGCCAAGGTGGCCTCAGCCCGCAGCGTGCCCGCCATCAGCAGGCCGAGTGCGGTGGTGGCCAGCGTTCCGAGCAGCACGGCCAGCGGCGCGGCCAGCCCGCCGCCCTGCGGCTGCCAGTCGAGCATGCTCAGCGCCAGCACGGTGACCAGCGCCACCTGCACCGCCAGCACCGCCGCGACCGCCAGCGCCTTGGCGGCGAGGAACCCCGCGCGCGGCAACGGAGTGCCTCCGAGCCGCTTGAGCACCCCGTACTTGCGCTCGAACGCGGTCTGGATCGCCACCGCCACGAGCCCCGTCGCCGCGACCGACAGCGCCAGCACCCCGGGTACGAGGAAGTCGACCGCGCGCCTCTCGCCGGTGGGCAGCACCTCGACGACCGAGAAGAACACCAGGATGCCCACCGGGATCCCGAACGTCACCAGCAGGCTCTCCCCGGAGCGCACCAGCAGGCGCAGCTCCATGGCCGCCTGGGCGAGCACCGCCCGCAGCATCGGCGTGTCGCGCTCGTTCATGTCCGGTCCTCCTCGGCGGTGAGCCGTAGAAAGACCTCCTCGAGGCTGCGCTTGCCGGCCTGCAGTTCCCCCAGTTCGACGTCGTGGGAGGCCAGCCAGGCGGTGAGCCGGGCGACCAACTGCGGGTCGTTGGCGGCGTGCACGACGTAGCGGCCGGGACGCGGCTGCTCGACCCTGGCACCGACGGCAGCGGCGAGATCGGCAAGGTCCAGGTCGGGCTGGGCCGTGAAACTCAGGCGGGCGCGCTGACCATGGGTGAGCTCATCGGGGGTGCCCAGCGCCACCAGCTGGCCGCGGTCCATGATCGCGACCCGGTCGGCGAGCTGCTCGGCCTCGTCGAGTAGGTGGGTGGTCAGCACGACGGTGACCCCGGCGGCGCGCAGCTCGCCGATGTGCTCCCAGGTCCGGCGGCGGGCCGCCGGGTCGAGCCCGGCGGTGGGCTCATCGAGGAACACGACCTCGGGGCGGCCGACCAGGGCCAGCGCCAACGACAGCCGCTGTTTCTGCCCGCCCGACAGGTCCCGGAACCGGGTCCGGCGCGTGTCGCTGAGTCCGACCCGCTCGAGCAGTTCGTCGGGATCGAGCGGGTCGGCGTGGAACGCGGCGAACAGCCGCAGTACCTCCTGCGGACGCGCCATCGGGTAGACCCCGCCCTCCTGCAGCATCAGCCCCACCCGGGGCCGCAGCCGCCGGGCGTCGCGGCGCGGGTCGAGCCCGAGCACCCGCACGGTGCCCGCATCCGGCACGCGGTAGCCCTCGCAGCACTCGACGGTGGTGGTCTTGCCCGCCCCGTTGGGGCCGAGCAGCGCCAGCGTCTCGCCCGCGGCCACCTGCAGCTCCAGCCCGTCGACCGCGGTCAGCGAGCCGTAGCGTTTGGTCAGCCCGCGCACGAGGATCGCGGGCTCAGCGGCATCGGTCACGGTCGGGCGGATCTCCGGGGAGCGGCGCCGGAGCCTACCCGGGGTCGCACTCGGTCTGGCGTACGCTGCGGGGGTGGACACCGATCAGCATCCGCCGGCCCCAGGCTGGCGTGCACCGCAGTGGCAGCCGGGGCTGGCGCTGCCGATCGGCGCGGGCATCACCCTGGGCATCCTCGCCGCGCAGAGCATCACGGCGGTTCTGGGCCGCGTGCAGGGCCTGATCGCGATCGTGGTGACCAGCCTGTTCCTGTCCTTCGCGATGGAGCCGGCGGTGCAGTACCTCGCCCGCCGGGGCATGCGCCGCGGAGCGGGCACCGGGATCGTGTTCGTGGTCGGCCTGCTGCTACTCGGCGGGTTCGTGACTGCCATGGCCGGGCTGGTGCTCGATCAGGTCCGCAGCCTCACCGCCGCCGTGCCCACGCTGGCCTCGGATCTCGGCGAGCAGGCCGTCGACCTGCTCCCGCCCGAGCTCGGAGAACCGCTCGCCGCCTGGCTCGAGGAGCAGCAGCGCACGATGCCCGCCCGGCTCACCGCCGCCGCCGGGACGCTTGGCCGGGGCGCGCTGGGCTTCGGCCAGACGATCCTCGGCGGAGCGTTCCAGGTGGCCACGATCGCACTCGTGACCTTCTACCTGGTGGCCGATGCTCCCCGGCTGCGTCTGCGGCTGGCCAGCCGACTGGCCCCGCGCGAACAGGTCCGGGTCCTGGGGCTGTGGGAGCTGGCGATCGCCAAGACCGGCGGCTACGTCTACAGCCGGGTGCTCACCGCGGTGGTCTCGACCGTGTTCCACCTCGTCGTCTTCGGGTTGCTCGGGTTAGACTACGCGGTGGCGCTGGGTATCTGGGTCGGCCTGATCTCCTCGCTGATTCCGGCCATCGGCACCTACCTGGCCGGCGCCCTGCCGGTGATCGTCGCACTGGCCGACCGGCCTGCGCTGGCGCTGTGGGTCCTGCTCGCCATCGTGTCCTACCAGCAGGTCGAGAACTACCTGATCGTGCCCAAGATCACCGCCACGACCATGGAGTTGCACCCCGCGCTGGCGTTCCTGTCGGTACTCGCCGGCGGCGCCCTGGCCGGGGTGACCGGAGCGCTGCTCGCGATCCCCGCGGTCGCGATCGTCACCGCGCTGCTGTCAGCCGCCACCGAGGAGTACGAGGTACTCGAGCACGAACTCCTCGAGACCGGCCCGAGCGCCGCCGCCGCCGAACTCATCGACGAGGCCGGGGAGCAGGACCCACGCACCACCGACGCGGACGACCGCGACCGGCCCGAGAACCGAGGGGCACCATGACTGAACCGGGAACCTACCGCTACCACCTGCCCATCGGGTCCGCCGACGTCGAGGAGGTCGCCGCCCGGCTGTGGGCGGCGGGTGCGCTCGGCGTGCTGGAACACCCCGACGAGCTGGTCGCGTGGTTCCCCGACGCCCAGGCGCCGGTTCCGCCCGGCGGGTTCTGGGCCTTCGAACCCGACCGCGACTGGCAGGCCGCCTGGAAGGCAACGATCCACCCGGTACGGGCGGGCAGCTTCATCGTGGTGCCCACCTGGCGCGTCGACGAACATGCCGAGCAAGCCGGCGAAACGACCGTGGTGCTCGATCCGGGCCGTGCGTTCGGCAGCGGCCACCACGCGACCACGGCGATGTGCCTGAAGGCACTCGACGACCTCGAGCTCTACGGTCGCCGCGTTGTCGACGTCGGCTGCGGCAGCGGGATCCTTTCGGTTGCCGCAGCGCTGCGCGGCGCCCGGGTGGTCGCCGTCGACGTGGATCCCGACGCCGTCACGGTCACCGCCCACAACGCCGCGCGCAACGGCGTGTGTGTCGATGCCCGCCTCGGCAGCATCGAGCAGGTCCGCACGCCCGCCGACGTCGTGGTCGCCAACATCGTCACCGACGTGCTGGTCGAACTGGCCCCGGCGCTGGTCGCACGCACCGCCGGCACGCTGGTGCTCGGCGGCATCGCCAGCGAGCGCAGCGAGGAGGTCACCGCCGCCCTACGAGCCACGGGCGCCGATCTCGACCTGCCGCCGCCCGACTACCGGGAGGGCTGGGCCTGCCTGCGGGCCCGTCGCCCGCGGGCCGCCGACGCCCGCACCGTCCGGCAGGCGGAGGCCCCATGAGCCGCCACCGATCGTGGCCTTCGGTCCTGGCGGCGCTGACCCTGCTGACCTCCGCGACCCTGGCCTCCGCCTGCGCCGAACCGGACCTGCCCGAGGGTGAGGCCGACGACGCCGAGGCAGCCGACGACGGACAGCCACCCGACCCGGCCCGCGAGCAACTGCAGATCGAGCTTGCCGCCCTGGAGGCGACCATCGCCGCCGCCGCCGCCGCACTGGCCGGGGTGTCGGAAGCGACCCCGGTCGACGAGGCGCGCCGGGCGGGACGGCTCGCGGTCGCGCACCTCGTCGACGACCCGGCGCTGGCCGGCGCTCAGCGTCCCGAGCAGCGTCCACTGTTCCCCGCCCGCAGCGACGGGCGTGAGGCCGGGGGCGGGGAGGCCGGCGACGCGCTGAGCGCGGTGTCGACCGCGGCCCGCAGCGCCTCGGGAACGCAGGCCGAGCTCGTCGCCGACGCACTGCGCGACCCGATCGCGGGAGACCTCGGCGCCTGGTCCCGAGACCCGGCGGGCATGGTTGCGCTGGTCGAGACCACGATCGCGGTGCACGGCGACCTCGATGCGCTCGAGCAGGCCGTGCTCGAGCTGCCGGGCGAAGGCACCCGGGCACTGGCCTGGGCACTGCTGACCGCCGAGGCCACCGACGCCGAGGCCGCCGCGGCCTACGCCGAGCGCGGACTGGCGCACCTGACGGTGATCCGCACCTCGTTGGCCGCGATCGACGAGGCCGTCGGCGGCGCTCCGGCCGAGGACCCGACGCCGGATCCGGACGGCGGGGCGCCGTGAGCCGGCGTTCCCGCGGGCTGCCGCCCGGCCCCCACGAGGTCCGCGTGGCCGGTGTCACCCACGCCGGGCAGGGCGTGGCGCGCGTCGAGGGCAAGGCCGTGTTCGTGCCCGGTGCCCTGCCGGGCGAACTGGTGCGCCTCACGGTGGTGGACGACCGTGCGCGCTTCGCCCGTGGTCGGCTCGACGCGGTCCTCGAACCGGGCGACGGGCGGACCGAGCCGCCCTGCCCGTACGCGCAGGACTGCGGCGGCTGCGACCTGCAGCACGCAACACCGGCGGCGCAGCGGGCGCTGAAGACCCGCATCGTGCGGGAACAACTCGAGCGCCTCGGGGGGATCGAGGATCCCCCCGTGGAGGACTGCGTGGCGGTCTCGCCAGCTGCCGGCTACCGCAACCAGGCGGTGCTGCACGCCGGGCCGGACGGTCGGCTCGGCTTCCACCGGGCGGGGACCCACGAGGTCGTGGCGGTCGACCGCTGCCTGGTGCTCAGCGCCGCGGCCCAGGCCGTGCGCGACGCGGTCGGGGACGACACCGGCGCTGCGCAACTGACCATCCGGGCCCACGGCGAGACGGGACGCTCAGCCGCGGTGCTCACCCCCGGGCCCGGCCCGCTGGAGCTGCCCGAGGCGCCCGCGGACCTGCTGCTGGCCCAACCCGACGGCTCGCTGCTCACCCTGCGGGGCAGCGACACGCTCGAAGCTGCGGTCGCCGGTCACGCCTACCACTTCGACCCCACCAGCTTCTTCCAGGCCAACACCGCCGGCGCCGAGTCGCTGATCACCACGGTGCTCGAGGCGGCCGGCGAGATCGCGGGCCTCGCGGTCTGGGACCTGTACGCCGGCGTCGGGCTGCTGTCGCTACCGCTGGCCGCGGCCGGCGCCGAGGTCGTCGCGGTCGAGGGGCACGGCCCCGCCGCCGCCCACGCCCGGGCCAACGCTGAACGCGCCGGGCTCGACCTGCACGTGCTGGCCGAGCCGGTCGAGCGGATGGTGCGCCGGGCGGCCGCAGACCTCACCGGCGCGACCGGCGCCGCGCGGGGGTCGTCGGACGGGTCGGCCGGAACCCACCACCTCGACCCGCCCGACGTGGTCGTGCTCGACCCGCCCCGCACCGGTGCGGGTCCCCGGGTGATCGAGTCGCTGATCGCGCTCGCGGTCCCGAGCATCGTGCTGGTCGCCTGCGACGTCGGTGCGCTGGCCCGCGACACCCGGCACCTGCACACGGGCGGCTACGTGCTCGAATCCGCCCGTCCGCTCGACCTGTTCCCCATGACCCACCACGTCGAGGTAGTGGCCAGCTACCGGCCATCCACCGGCTGAGGCGCACGGTCGGTGGGCAACGCGGCTGCGGCCGCGTACCTTGGGGGGCGAGCCGCCGGCCGTCGGGAGCCGCCCGCCCGAGGGGACCGACAGGAGGCCCATCCGTGGAACGCGCCCTGCACTGTTACGCCTACATCGAAGCACCTTTCGACCTCGTGAGCCGGTTGCTCGCCGAGGACGCCGAAGGCGTCCTGCAGCAGGCCACCGATGCCGCCGCCGAGTCGGCCGGGGAGCTGTCGGGCACGCTGCGCGTGGAGGTGGCCGGCTTCGACGTGTGCCGCGAGGTCAACATCCAGTTCGGTGACTTCGAGCCCCGTGGGGTGACCCGCAGCGTGGTGCCGTTGCGCTGGGAGGCGGGACAGGGCCGACTGCTGTTCCCGTCGATGTCAGCCGACCTCGAGGTCTCGGCGGTGATCGTCGACCCGCCCCTGACCCAGATCACGGTCAGCGGCACCTATGCGCCACCGCTCGGCCTGCTGGGCGCCGGGGTGGACCGGCTCGTGCTGTGGCGGCTGGCCGAGGCGACCGTGCACCGCTTCACCCACGAGATCACCGACGAGTTGCGCCGCCGCATCGAGTCCCTGCCCGACGACGAGCGGTTCTGAGCCGGTGGTTGAACCTGGGGCGCCCGACCACGCCGGCCGGTCTGGCCTCGCCGACCTCACTGGCCTCGCCGACCTGACTGGCACGACGCTGCCCGAACGACTGCTGCTGCTCGGGCTCGCGCAGCCCTGGCCCTCCGACGGGATCGACCCCACCGACGACATCGCGCACCTCGGGGGGCTCCCACCGGCCGAACGAGTGCTGCTGGCCCGGCTGTGCCGCACCGTGCTGGCCGGCACGGCCCGGGACCCCGCCATGCTCGCCCCCTTCCTGCAGGTGGCACGTCAGGAGGGCCGGCTCGCCGACGAGTTGCTGCTCACTCAGATGGGCTTCGCCCAGGCCCGGCACCGCACCGCGCTCGGGCGCTGGCTCGAGGTCACCGGACTCGGTGCGCAGGCCGCGGAACCCGGCGACGAGGACCCTCACACCCACCGGCTGCTGCACGAGGCGCTCGATCGACTCCAGACCGACCCGGACCTGACGACGCACCTGGCCACGGTGACCACCGCCCTGCTGGTCGTGGACGGCATGCTCACCGCCGTCGCCGGGCAGGCCGTGGCCCTGGCCTGCCAGCACCGGGGCACCGCCCCGGACCTGCACCGGCTGATCACGGCCATCGGCCAGGACCAGCGCCGGATGCTGGCCTGGGCGACGTTCACGTGCCGACGGCTGGTCGCCGCCGACGACCGGCGCTGGGGGCAGCTCGAGGCGCTGCTGGCCGAGCTGAACCCGCCCGCGCTGGCGGCACTCGCGGCCCTGGCCGGCCCCCCCGGCGCGCCCGGTGCGCCGCTGCTCGGCCTCGACGGCGCCGCGCTGGCCCGCACCGGCTACGCGCACACGGCCCGGCGGCTGGGCGTGATCGCCACCGGACGGGGGCGTGACCCGCAGCACCTCGACGTCGATGACGAGCCGTTGGCGCTCGAGCAGCGGCTCGCCGCGGAGCAGGGTTCGCCGGGCAGCCCGGTCTGAGCACGTAAAGACCGTTCAGCCCGGGTCGGTCACCAGCCCGGCGCCGGTCCGGGTCCACCCACGGCCCCGCACCCGCCACACCAGCGACCCCAGGCGCACCACCATCATCGCCTCAACGGCGATCCACAGCCCGAGCAGCCCTGCGCCCGTGAGCAGCGCGAGCTGGGCGCCGATGGCGGCGACCGCGGCGGCCAGCAGTGTCCAGGTCCGCAGGTAGCGCAGGTCCTCGGCGCCGAACAGCACCCCGTCCAGCGCGAACACCGGGGCGTTGACCACCTGCGCGAGCGCCAGCAGCCACCAGGTGGTGGCCACCGCCGCCAGCACCGCCGGGTCGTCGCTGAACAGGCGCGGCAGCACCCCGGCGCCGGCCAGCAGCACCGCCCCGATCCCGACGCCGGCGCCCACTCCCCAGCGCACCGCCACCCGGGCCAGCGCGCGGGCCTCGGCGACCTGTCCGGCACCCAACGCCCGCGCCACGAGGGTCTGCACCGCCACCGCCACGCCGTCGAGGAGGAACGAGACCACCAGGAAGGTCTGGTGCAGCAGCTGGTGCGCGGCGGCGGTGACCGCCCCGTCGCGGGCGGCCGCGGAGGTCACGACCAGCAGGCCGAGCAGCAGCCCACCGGTGCGCAGCACCAGATCGCGGCTGACCACCGCCATCGCCGTGAGCTCACGGCGGCCCGGACGCCCATGCCCGCGCAGCGGCAGCCGGGTCCGACCGATCAGCACCCCGAGCAGCACGACCGTGAGTGCCTGCGCGAGCAGCGTCCCCCAGGCCGCTCCGGCGATCCCCCACTGCAAGCCCAGCACCATCCAGGGAGTCAGCCCCGCGTTGAGCGCGGTCGCCAGCGCCACGACGACCAGCGGCGTGCGGGTGTCGGCCACCCCCCGGAACGCCCCGTGACCGACGAAGCCGAGCAGCAGCAGCGGGACCCCGAGCGCCCGCACCCGCAGGTACTCGCTGCCGGGTCCGACCAGTTCGTCCACCGCACCCAGCGCCCGCAGCAGCCCGGGGGCGGTGAGCAGCAGCAGCCC